>DATLVW010000830.1:0-21690 GCA_035577085.1 Thermoanaerobaculia bacterium | reverse complement strand
GGCGTCGAACGCTGACAGCGTGTTCTTGTCGATGAGCAGGCGAATGCTCCTCTCGTAGTGCTTCAAGGCTCCCTGCCAATCTTCGTTTGACTCGCACAATCGACCTCGGGCGCGTTCGGCAGCGAAGCTGGCGGATGCCGGAAGCGCAATTGCTCTTCTGTACGCCGCGCATGCCTCGCCCACACGACCGTATTCCCAAAGGATGTCGCCCAATCTTATTGACCACGATGAGCCTTCATCGAGTTTGACCAGCGCCTCGGTCGCCTCAATGGAGCCGCGCGCACTCTCCATTCGCAGATACTCGACAGCGCCCGTCTGTCGCCACACACCCGTTGCCGCCTGCCAGTTGCCTGAGCGCGCGTACGCTCTCGCCAGAAAATAGCCCACCAGGTCGTTCCTGGCGTGATTCCGGAACGCCGGTGCGAGGTACCGAATTGCGTCGGCATCTTGGCCAGCGCGCGCTGCTGCAACACCCAGGTGTATTCGGCCTCTGGGAGTGTCGCCGAGGGCCGGGCAAATCCCTTCGAGGCCATGCTGCCGCAGACAACTGATCAACAGCATGTTTGATCGTAATTGCCCGGCCACCGGCGTAGATGCCGCTGCTCCCGCCATGCACAATGCGAGGACGCTCGCACATGTCCGCCAACGGGCCTTGCCTGCACGCAGCATCATCTAGAGTCCGCGGGCGCAGAGTAGGTCCACGCCGACCAACTGTCCTGTATCAGCATTCTGCGTCCCCGCGCTCGTTCAACCAGACGCAGCCGATCACGCGCATCTAGTGTAGCGTCTCACGCTGTTGTTGACTTATCAGAGCAGTCAGGGCACGGTTGAGCACGGCCGTGCGCCCCACCTGATACTCCATTGCAGTGCCGGATGTGCATGAAGACTGCCCAGAGCGCTGTACGATCGAAAATACAGAGGTCCCTTGCGATATGGTGGTTCAAAGAGTCTCACAGTGGATCACCGCGCTTCAGGAAGACGGAGCCAAACCTTCGCGCGACGCGACAAAATCATCCTGGATGGCTTCCAAGAAAGGAGAATCATGTAAACGAACGCGCGCCATCGGCGCCGGTTCTGTCGAAAAGCAGCCCTGAAGTTCTCCAACGCATGGCACTCGTCTCCTGCGCCAAGGTAGATCCTGGCCTGCACATAATGCCCGCCCGCGTGTATTCTCTGGACCCATGCAGAGGAAAGTGTCGTATCCGCGGCTAGGCATTTCGCAATGACTTCGTCGTGAGCGGCCACCCACACTTCATGATTACTCGACAGGCTTCCAGATGAACTGTGCTCATACGCGACCAGTGACTCGTCGATCAGCAGCGCGGGAAACTCGCGAGTCACTCGAACAAACAACTCCCAGTCTTCGCAACCGATCAGCTTCGTATCGAACAGCCCGACCCGGCTCAGGCACTCTCTTTTCACCGCAACAGTCGAGTTAAAGATGAAGTTGCCCTCCAGGACCGCAGGATATACGTCGCGCCGTGTGCGGATGGGCAGGGTGCGGATATACCGCCCACGATCGTCGACCATGTCCATCATCGAGTAGAAGAGCCCGATCTCCGGATGCGCTCTTGCTGCTTCGGCATAGCGCTCGAGCTTGGTCGGATACCACCAATCGTCCGAGTCCAGAAAGGCAATCCATTCTCCCAAAGCATGACCGATCGCGAGATTTCTCGCACCGGCCACACGCTGCCCCAGCCCGCGAAAATACCGAACGCGATCGCCGAACTCGTCTTGCAGCTGCCTCGCCGTCTCATCGGACCCGTCGTCCACGACGACAATCTCGAAATCCGTGAAGGTCTGCGCGAGCACACTTCGCACAGCTTTCGCGACCTTTTTCTCACGATTGAACGTCGGGATCACAACCGAAAACATCGGGCTCGAGGATTCGAGAACCTTTGCCGAGAACGAATCAGGACTCATGAGAGCAGCCTCGCCTTTCGACGCGCCAGAAAGTTGGTGGTTCGAAACTGTTCGAGAGTCTCACGGTGTTCCACTCTCGCCAGATAGCCCGACGGCGTTATTCGATAAAGCTCGAACGATCCGTGTTCCTCAAAGAAATAGAACAGGTACTGAAAAAAGCTGTGCAAATCGATATTTCAACCGCCGCCGATCGCGCTTCCGTTTGACATGGTCGTGGTGTGCCCGCCCTTGTACTGCCTTTACCCGACGGGCCACGGCGGTGCAATGACGAGTCGTGCCTTCGCCAAAGTGCCGTCACGCGAGATCCGTGATGTAATCATGCGCGGTTCAGAGTCGGGGGATGACGACGGAGACATCCGGACTGCTTTTCTCATCTCGCTGAGGCCATCACAGCGGGCGCAGGTAACGTTGCAATGCCGCCGGATCGGTCAGCGGGACATACGGGGTGTCTAGTGTGCGGCCGTTCCTCGCGACGACAACCGCAATGTTAGCGCCGGAGTCGTACGTGTAGAGTCGAGCGGAAGGATCGCTCGCGGCGTATGCGGTGAGATCCGTGAAATAATCATGGGCGTTCCAGTGGTCGAGGAGGAGCACGAAGTGGCGGCCGCTGGCGAGGAGATTGCTCAGCGCATTACGATAAGCGTCGGGTCGCTGAATATGCATCAACACTGTAACGGCGTAGACAAGGTCCGGCACGGACTCTTCTTTGATCGATGCCTCCGTAAGGTCCATGACGCCGGTCGTCGTCTCTCGGAACACCTCTGGAAATAGCTCTTCAAAAAACTTGATCTGCAATGGCGCTCGATCGTAACCGGAGAGCGCAACATCCTTCCCCATCAACAGACGGAGATTCGCGAGGTACCGTCCGCCCCCGACTCCGATTTCGGCGATTGAGCGGATCCCGGGAAGGTTACAGATCGCCTCGTAAACACATCGGTGCGTCTGGTTGAGCGGCTTGCAGTCCGCAAGCAAATAGAGTTTCCCGTTCGTGAACAGAAATTCGACGTCGCGCAAATCGTCGGTGAAAAACCGCCGATTGAACTCGTTCTCGGCCCGGTAATGCGCAGGATAGTCGTCCCAGTTGAAGTCGTCGATCGGTGAGAACCATCGTTTGAGCGAGTGGACCTTCGCACGGATGTGTAGCCAGAGCGAAATCCGAGGGGCCGCGCCTTCGTAAACACGAGAATACTCGCAGGCGTTGGTGCGGATGGCAGTTTTGTCAGTGTTTGTCAATATTCGCTCCTTTAACATTGGCCGGCGTCGCGCCGCCATTGGTTCCCCTCGGTACCCGGAATCACGGAGCGACGAGCAGTTCCGCGTGACCAGTCTGTCCGAGCAGATCCCGGAAACGTCGCGCCATCGTGTGCTCTCTCCAGGTGCGCTCGTAAGCGCGGAGGGCAATTGCCTCTCGCTCGTCGTCGTGTTTCAGGTAGTAACGTATCGTCTCGATCAAGTCATCCGGAGACGCGTAAAGGGCAATCTCTTCGCCGATTTGATAGTGGCGCTCCAGACCCTCGACATAGTAAGAGATTTGGAACCCACCGCACGCACTGATCTCGAAATGGCGTCCCTTGACCTGCTCTCGATTTTTCGAGTCACCTCGCATGAACGCACGCGCGGTCCGCTTCCACGTGCGTAGCGTCTCGGAGATCGGCCTTCTGAGAGCCAGAACATAACGCAGATCCAGCGAGTTCGAGTTGGAGAGATTAAGACTGATTCTGGCCTGATTGAAAATCCGGACGAGATCTTCCTCGCCGACCGAGCCCGTGTCCCAGCCATGGCCCCAGACGGCGATGTTAATGCCAGCCCTTCTGAGCTCCCTGATCCACCATGCTCTGTTGGGATGAAATTGACCCACGAAGGCTACGTCGTAGATCTTCTCAAGGTCCTTCTTCACGAAGATTTCGTGATTGCAGGCAAACGGCGAGTAGACCGCGTTGTTGGATCCCGCCTCCCTAAACCGGCGCACTCCATTCACATCCGATGTTGTCACATACGTGAAGTGCGGCGCCCAGAATTCCGAGTATTCTCTGCGCCAGATGTCGTCGAAGAAATACGCGACAGTCGTCGTGCATTTCATGAGGTCGTCCATCACGGCAGGATCAAATTCGTCCCTGAATGGAACGACCAGCACGAGCGCCGGCCGGTCGCGTTTGACAGTCTCCAGCAGCAGTCCGTTCATGCGCTCACCACCGATTTCATGCATTCTCTGCATGAAATCAAACGTATCGACATTGCCTACAGCCTGCTCCAGCGGCTTGTAAAGGTTGTAATACTCATACGACAGCCCGTGCGCCAGAATGCCATCGTTGTAAAGTGACGCCACAAACAGTACCCGTTCCGTCATCGGCGGCCCGATCCCCACATCTTCATATCGTCGGCTTTGCCACCCAGTTTTGGTACTGGAAGTTTTCGAGCCGTTGATCGTATTTCGGAACGTGCCTCAGCTCCGCCGGCCAAATCTTGAATAGCTCATATTTGAAACCATGGAGAAACGAGAAAATGTCTTTCAGAAGCACGCGGGAGTCGATATTGCAGCCTCCGTACTCAAACTGGATCATTCCCATCTGGCGACGGCCGAGCGTCGCCTTCATGCCCCGAAGCACTTCCAGCTCGTGCCCCTCCACGTCGATTTTACAGAGATCGATTCGCGACGTAATGCCCTGGCTTTCGACGTAGTTGTCGAGAGTGTCCAGCTGAATGCTTTCCTCGCGGGTGTTCGTGTCGATTCCCCATCCCGCTTCCAGACCCTCCCTGCGATAGAGCGAATTCAGTCCGGAGCCATCTTCGAAGATCAGAAGGCGCCCTTCCGACGGAGTGGACCCGAGGCCGATGTTATTGCAGAGAACATTGGGCGGAAAGCGACTGGCTACCAGTCGCGCGTATGTAGCGTGACTCGGTTCGAAGCAGTGCAGATTCACCCTCGGGTTGACGCTGAGGGCTATCTTCGCCCAGTCCCCAACATTCGCACCGACGTCGAACACAACTCGGCAGGCCGGCAACACCGACGCGAGAAACCGCTCCTCGCCGTTGCTGCGCATGTCGCCGTTGTTCTCGTTTCGATAGCGGTCGACGTATTTCTTGGAAAGGCGGTAGAGATATCGACTTTCGCGTGGCAAGCACGAAAACAACCATTCTTTGAACATGAGTCTGGGATTAGACAAATGGAATGACTGGCTAGGCGGGATCAGATGTACACCTTCAGAAACGAGTCAAAGACCTCGGTCAACCGATCGAGGCTCTCCTTCGCGGCAAATGGATGCAACCCGATATAGAGGCCTCGCTCGTGAACCAGATCGGCGCCCGGTAGCGGCGGGCCTTGCAAATCAGGAAACATGGCGCACACCGGCTGACGCGCCACATTGCCCGCAACGATGGGCCGTGTCTCTACGCCATTGGCTTCGAGATGCCGCAGAAGTGCGGACCTGTCGAAAGGGCATGACTCATGAAGGATCAACGGGACAGCGAACCAGGAACACTCTCCTTTTGGATGAACTTCAATCGACTGTATTAGCGAGGCGTACCGTTCCAGATTCCGCAGAAGATACTTGGCATTTTCAAGGCGCTGGCTTTGGAACGCGCCGAGGCGCTTCAACTGCTCCAGCCCGAATCCGGCCTGCAACTCGGTTGGACGCACATTGAATCCCCAGTTGAGGAACATGTATCGCGGGTCGAGCCCGTCAGCGACGACCGGAGTCATATGTCTTGTATTTCTAGCCCAGCCATGCGCTCGCAGCAGGCGGAGGAGGTCCGACAATTCGGGATCGGAGCAAATGACGGCGCCCCCTTCCATTGTGGTGATGTGGTGCGAGAAGAAGAATGAGTAGCTTCCGGCCAGCCCGAACGTGCCTACAGGCTTTCCGCCGAATCGTGCGCCCAGCGCTTCACAGCAGTCTTCGACCAAAAGCAACCCATGTTTCTGGCAAAGCGCTGTTACCCGATCCATGTCGCATGGATTGCCCATCAGGTGTACCAGCGAAATTGCGCGGGTCCGCTCCCCAATCTTCGCCTCGAGATCGTCCAGGTCGACGTTCAGCGTTTTGGGGTCCGTATCGACCAGCCGCACTTTCAGGCCCGCCATCATCACGGACCAGATCTGCGTCGGCCAGGTCACGGAAGGCAGAAGCACCTCGTCGCCAGGCTGCAGCTTCATTCGAGCGGCGGGGTTGGTCATCGCGAAAGCGATCAGGAGGTCGGCGGATGAGCCACTGTTGACCATGATGGCCTCGTTCACACCATGAAGCCGCGCGAATTCATCCTCGAACCGCACGGTCTTTTCCCACATTGTTGTCCTGAAGGAGCAAAGCGAATCGACTGCGGCCAGAACCTCTTCGACATCGTAGGTAGCGATGCTGAGCGGATACCAGTACGGCTGTGGCTTGTAACTATTGATGCGTGACGCCTCGTTCATTAAGGCCTGAAGCGGCTCGCGCAGCGATTCTGTGTATCCCAGATTCTTCATGCAGGTTCCGCCTTCGATCCAGCCTGCCACGAGTTGAACGCGCCGATCAGGCTTTGCAACCCATCTTCGAAACCAATCGAATGCCGCCAGCCGAGTCCATGCAGCCGCGATACGTCGAGAACCTTCCTCGGCATCCCGTCCGGCTTTGTCGCGTCCCACTGGATTTCGCCCTGATACTCCAGCAACCGCCCAATCGTCTCTGCAAGCTCGCGGATCGTTACATCCTCGCCGGTCCCCACATTGACCAGCTCTGGCGAGTCGTAATGCTCCATCAGAAACAAACAGGCGTCCGCCAGATCGGCAACATGCAATAACTCCCGGCGCGCGCTGCCCGTTCCCCATACGCCCACAGACGGTGCCAGATTCTGCTTCGCCTCTCCGAACCGCCGCACAAGCGCGGACGCCACGTGCGCACGAGTCAGATCGAAGTGGTCGCCGGGCCCGTAAACGTTGCTCGGCATCGCGCAGATGACATTGACTCCGTGCTCCGCGCGCAACGCACGTGCAAGGCGGATCCCGGCGATCTTCGCGATGGCGTACGATTCATTCGTCGGCTCCAACGGCCCGGTCATGAAGTCGTCTTCCCTCATTGGCTGGGACGCGTCCCGAGGGTAGATGCAGGAACTTCCCAGGAACAGCGTCTTGGCCACGCGAAACCGAGCACACGCAAGCAGCAAATTGTTCTGAATATCAAGATTCTCAACCAAAAACTCGACCGGAGAGGCCATGTTCGCGGCGATGCCGCCGACGCGCGCCGCGGCAATGAATACAAACTCCGGACGTGTCTGCTCAAACATCTGAAAGACGGCGTCCCGCGACGTGAGATCGAGCTCCTGCCTGGTCCGAAGAATCAGATTCTCACAGGACGCCTTCCGTAACCGTGTGACGAGCGCTGAGCCGACGAGCCCGGCATGACCGGCGACGTAGATTCTGGAATCAGAGCTGAACGTGACCACAATCAACATCTCCAGAGGCAGACTTCTTGCCGCCTAGCGATAGTGCTGATAGAAGATTCTCTCCCCAGGCTTCACCCAGGAATTGGCGGAACCGGTCCGTCTCCAAATAGCGCCGCCCTGCGTCTATCATCGACTGGTATTCGATCGATCCGACCCCAGCCAGATAGTCGCCCAGCTCCGCGTTCGATGAAAAGTGCCGCCTATCGACAAACGCGCCGGGGTCGACATATTTGTCAATATTCGGAGCTCCCCAGTAGACCGGAACACAGTTACACCGCAGCACATCAAATATGCGCTGCGACACGTAGTCCTCGAAAATAGCATTTTCATAGCAGATTGCAAATCGATACCGAGGCATGACATCCCATTTGTGCGCGACCGGTCCGCGATACGAACTGTAGTGATGCTTGTCGCCCGTTCGTAGGCGTCGACCGAGGGTCCAGGTTCTGCCTTTGTTCCAGCCCACACCATAGAGATCGAAGTCGCGCGGAAATCGCCGCTCGAAATAGCGTATCGCTTCGCGACGTTGTCCGTAAAGCTCTGCGGGATGACCTGAAAACTTGTTGGCTGAAATATCAACGAGCAGCTTCTTTTCGTCGAAGTCCACGACGGCAGGGCTGGGGAAGTCGGATGTAATCGGAAGGATCGTCCTGACATACTTTCCACCGCCCGCGAGCCATGTCTCATTCCAGGTCAGAACAACGTCCATTGCGCCATGAACGTCGGTCTTCAAGTTCCTCCTGGAGATCGAAGGAGGCTCGGCCACGATGAGCGCCATACCGGGCCGATGTGCACTCGAGAGCGCTTCCCGGTACAGATTTCGAAATGGCCGGTGATAAGCCAACCTCTTTGCGCGTTGAAGCAGCCATTCGATCGCGCCCATTGGGCCGAGGCTGTCGACGTCCCAGAAGATGATCCATTCACATTCCTCCAGCGGGTGGCTCTTTGTGACGTCGAGTGTGTACCCCAATTCTTCGCAACGCTTTCTGAGCGCAATGAATGGCTGGGCACAGTTGTCCCGCGACTGCTCGCCAAAGAAATCGGCCTCGGTCGCGCGTGCGGCATGAAAAAGAATGAATTTCCTTGGCGAGTTCCACCTCGTTCGCGTGGAGACTGCCGAGTCACTCACCGGGGCTCGCCCGCTCGCGAACGTAACCGATCATTTCTTTGAGCCCATCATCCAGCATGATTTGTGGTGTGAACCTTGTTACCCGTTGCAGTTTTCGGACATCTGCAGACTTCCGGACCGCTCCCTCTGGCTTGCTGAGGTCATACCGAATACTGCTACCGCTACCACTTAATTGCACAATCCGCTCGGCCAAATCGCGAATTGACGTTTCGCGATCATGACCGAGGTTTACGGGATCTGCAACGGCGTGATGTTCAGCTATCAGCTTGAGGCCGAGCGCAAAGTCGCGGGCGTGAACAAAGCTTCGCGTCTGATTTCCGCTGCCCCAGACGATGACGGGATTGTCGTTTCCGAGCACTTTCTGAATCAGTGCCGTCATGACGTGAGCTTTCTCCTTCTCGATCTGCTCGCGAGGTCCATACGCGTTGAATGGCCGGGCAATCGCCACCTCCATTCCGTACTCCCGGGCGTAATACTGGCCTTGCAGCTCCACCATACGTTTGCCCCAGCCATAGCCTTCGTTGACGGTTTCCGGGCTGCCTCGCCAACCCTCGCTCTCGTTTGTAGGGAGCGCGGCATCGTCCGGATAGACACAGGAACTGCTGACTACAAGAAAACGTGTCACTCCCTGCCGTCGGGCAGCCTCAAGCATGTTGAAGCCTATTAACACAGTGTCGGTCAGCATTTCGCCGTGATGAGTCATGCTGTATTCGACCCCAAACGCGGGCGCGGCAAGGTTGAGCACTACGTCCTGTCCCGCGGCAATCCTTTCGCAGGCGTCGAGGTAACGCAGATCGCATTCTTCAAACCGAATGCGACTGATGACGTCCGCCAGATTCGCCATCCGGCCGCTGGAGAGATTGTCGGCGACCGTAACTACTGCTCCATCGTCAAGGAGCAACTCTGTGAGATATGAGCCTATGAAACCTGCGCCGCCGGTAACTAGTACTCTAAGACCTTCCCAATAGCTGGAAGACAACCGTGAACCTCCGAATTCAGAAAGAGAGACTGGATCTGGATCACATCACACCGCAGCGCTGACCGATTGAACAGGCTTGCTACACTCGACATTGAGACTGATCAGTACGCCCGTCTGCTTTTCCATGTGCGGGATATACGCTTGCGAGTCGTCGTCCACATCTGCATGCTCCGTCGGCCGCCAGTCGTACTTGTGGATATCGCTAAAACAGACCGCTTCGAGCTCCGTCCGCAGTGAAGCAAAGTCGAACACGTTGTAGTGAATGTTGTAGAGATAATCCTGCGTCCGAAGATAGGTCCGATCACCAGCCCGATGTCCTGGTTCCGCTGGTACATCTCGCAGAACGCCGCAAAATCGGGAACAGATGTGCGGAGCACTCCAGCCGGCTTAAGAACACGGTGCCACTCACGCAGGACGCGGCCGACGTCACGCCGCTTGAAATGCTCGAGCACGTGACAGCTATAGATCAGCTCGATACTGGCGTCAGGAACAAACAGCAGGTTATCGGTCACTGCTGAAGATTGAGATAGCAATCGAGAGTCCTTTTCAACCCGTCGCGTAAAGAGGTCGTGCTCCTCCAGCCGAAACGTTCTAATGCACGCGAGGTATCCAGCTTTCTCCTTGGCTGGCCATTCGGTTGTGTCGGGTCCCACACGATTTGGCCTTCGAAACCGGTAAGCGCTTTGATTGTCTCAGCGAGCTCCCTGATCGAGATCTCCTCGCCGGAGCCGAGGTTGACCGGATCGGCGCCGTCATATTTCTCAGCCGCCGCGAGGATCCCCTCCGCGGCGTCCTCAACATAGAGGAATTCGCGCGTGGGAGTTCCGTCTCCCCACAGTGAAACGCTTTGCGCCTGCGCTTCTTTGGCTTCGAGAAACTTCCGAATCATGGCTGGAATCACATGACTGGTTACGAGGTCGAAGTTGTCGCGTGGTCCATAGAGGTTAACGGGCAGAAGGTAGATACCATTGAGCCCGTACTCCTGCCGGTAGCCCTGAAGCATGACCAGAAGGGCCTTCTTGGCCACCCCATAAGGGGCGTTGGTTTCCTCCGGATAACCGTTCCAGAGATCATCCTCTCGAAACGGGACGGGTGCGAACTTCGGATACGCACACACGGTGCCCAGGCAGACGAACTTGGCCACTCCGCGGATTCGTGCCTCTTCGATGAGCTGGATCCCCATCAGTGCGTTGTCGTGAAAAAAGCTTCCGGGATGAGGGCGGTTGGCGCCGATTCCGCCGACCTTCGCGGCGAGATGAAGAACAATGTCGGTGTCGGCGTCGTCATAGCATCTTTTGACATCAGCTTCGCGCGTCAAATCATAATTGCCAGCTCGCGGTACAAAAGTCGTCGCTCCGCGGCGTTCCAACCTTTCGATGATGTGCGAGCCAAGAAACCCCGCGCCACCAGTAACCAGGACGCGCTTGCCGGACCAGAAATCGCGGTGCTCGCCCATGCCGGCAACCCGGGCAATGCTGTCGATGGTCAAGCAGTTCTCCCGAATTGAGGCTGGCGGAAGAAGGTCGCGATGTGGCTCAAGTCGAATGCAATGATGTTCGCAAGCACGCCAGCGCTGGCGATGGTCACGATTCCGAACCAGCGCCAATGCGCGGGCACGACGAAAGCGAGGAAGGTCATCACGGCAACCGTCGGCAGCGAGCGCAAGAACGGCGGCAGGATTGCGTCGCTGAATATGGTCCGGGGGTCGATATCCAGAAGACGAATCAACTTGAACGGAGTATAGACCCCGGTGATCAGCTCCGCGACAGCGGTACCGACCATCGGGCCCACGATACCAAGAATTGGCAACAGCGCTATCGACAGGCCAACCTTCAGGACTGCCTCCGCGCTCGACAAGAGACCCCATCCCTTCAAATCACCTGACGCAAAGAGAGGCGCCGACAGATTGCGAATGATTGTGTCGCGGAAAATGCCCCAGGCAAAGAGGGCGGTCAGGAGAGCACCGCCGAAGGTTGCTTCGCCCGTCCACGCCGCAACGAACCTGTGATTCAGCGTCAGAATGATCGTGGCCGCCAGGATAGCGATGCGAACCAGAATCCTGGTCATTCGGGTAATGACCGAACGCAGCGCAGGACGATCTCCCGCGCCCATGAGCTCGGCAAGCCCGGGGACCGCGACCGACCCGACTTTGACGACAAACATGAAGGCGGCCGAAGAAAGCTTCTGGGTTAACGCGAACACGGCCACGGGCGCCGTACCGTAAAACATTGCGATCAGTATCCCGTCGCTGTAGTTGGACGTGAGGAATGCTGTTTTAGACATCGTGAAATACAGGGCAAAGCGCAACATTTCCACGAGCTCAGACCGGCTGACATAGCGGAGGGATAGACGAAAGGGAAAGAGGCGCCGCGACCAGAGTAATGCCAGGACCGCTCCGGCCAGCGTGGCGAGCAGTTGCGCCACTGCCAGACCGATCACACCCAATCCGGCCCAAACGAAAAGGAGCCCGCCAATCGTTCCGGCGATGCTGACTCCGCTCACCAGCCCATTAACAAGAGCGAGCTTCTGAAAACCATTGAGAATCACATAGAAAGTTGGGACAGCGACGAGCGCAACAACACTTGTGAACACAGCAACCGCAAACGTGATCGTGCCTTGGCGCGCAGCCTCTCCATGAAGGTGCATCCAGCGTGAAACGAAAGGCGTCATCGATGCGCCGATGAGCAGAGTGGCCACAGCGATGCAGACGTAACACCAGAACGTACTGGCAATGGCGCGCTCGACCCGCTCCGGCGCACTTGCTCTGTGGGTACTGATGGTCTTCATCAGATTCGCACCGATGCCGCCGTCGAGAAGGCTGAGCCACAGGATGATCTGCGAGGCCGCGATCCAGAAGCCGTACATCGGCGCCCCGAGCCACGCGACGACCATTGGCGTAAACAAAAGCGCAATCACTATGCTGGACGAGCTGCCCAAGAAATCCACGACGAGGCCCGCGAAGGCACGGCCCGTGCGTCCCCGAGCCAGCCACGACCGCACCGTAACGTACGGACTGGTCGACGGTTCCAGGTCGGCGGCAAGTGAATCCTGAGATGGAGGGATCATGATTCCAGACGTTTGCTGATCAGCGACTTCGCCTTCTCGACTTCATCGGACGCGCGAGTTATCTCGGCTCATTCTCATTCCACCATTGACCGCACGCCCTCGGCACCGGCCGCGCGGGCTTCGCTTTCGGCCAGCTTGACGTCGGACTGCACCATCAGCCTCACCAATTCCTCGAAACCGGTCGTGGGGGCCCACCCTAGATCCTGTCGCGCTTTCGAGGCGTCTCCTACGAGAAGATCGACTTCCGTCGGGCGCAGGTAGCGGGAATCGATCTCTACGATCACCTTGCCGCTCTCGCGGTCAACGCCTTTTTCCTCGAGGCCCTCTCCGCGCCAGGCGAGATCGATGCCCACTTCGGCGAACGCGCGCTCGCAGAACTCACGGACGGTTCGCGTGTCTCCTGTAGCCACTACATAATCGTTGGGAACGTCGTGCTGCAGCATGCGCCACATCGCCTCCACGTAGTCCTTTGCGTATCCCCAATCACGCCGGGCTTCGAGATTCCCAAGATACAGACGATCCTGCATCCCGGCGGCGATCCGCGCCACAGCCCGCGTAATCTTTCGCGACACGAACGTCTCACCCCGTCGCGGCGATTCGTGATTGAAGAGGATGCCGTTGACAGCGAAGAGATCGTAGGCCTCTCGATAATTCACTGTAATCCAGAAGGCATAGACCTTGGCCACGCCATAAGGGCTGCGCGGATAGAAAGGCGTCTTCTCGCTTTGCGGCGTTTCAAGCACTCTGCCAAACATTTCAGAAGATGAGGCTTGATAGATGCGCGGGCGGATCTCGAGCTCGCGGATTGCTTCGAGCAGGCGAGTACACCCGAGTCCAGTGACCTCACCTGTGTACTCGGGGGTGTCGAACGAGACGCGGACGTGACTCTGCGCGCCGAGGTTGTAGATTTCGTCGGGATCGACGACGCGTAGAATGCGGTTCAGCGAGGATGCATCGTTAAGGTCTCCGTAATGGAGGATCAGGCGGCGGTTCTGCTCGTGCGGATCCTGATAGATCGAATCGAGACGCGATGTGTTGAAGGAGGAAGAGCGCCGGACGATGCCATGAACCTCGTAACCCTTCTGCAGTAACAACTCTGCCAGGTACGAGCCGTCCTGACCGGTAATGCCGGTGACAAGAGCGCGCTTCGTTGCTTTGACTACGGTCATGACGCTGGTCCTTTTAGAAAATCTCTACCGCGAAGGCGCCGGACTCGGAGTCGATTCGGGCTGGGCCTGATCGCGATCCTCGCGTAGATCCCGGGTCAGCCTCTCGATCTCCTGCGACAGGGCATCGTACTCTGCGAGTTTTCGCCGCAGAAAGCGCGAAGCGACGCTCACTCTCTCTTCAATCCCTTTACTGGTGAGTGTGTAGGTGTACGCAAGTTTGTTCGTGCTGTCGCGGAAGTTGCGCATTTTCACCCAGCCTCGCTGGATCAACGCGCGCAGACAATAGTTTACCTTGCCGACGCTGATGCCGAGCTCCCGGGCCAGCTCGCGCTGGGAGGCGTGCGGATGCTGCTCAAAATATCGCAGCAGGCGATACCGCATTTCGTCTTCGACAGTGGGATTCATATCGTCAACTCGTGCTGTAGAACTTGCGGTACCACTCCACAAATCGAGCGATGCCGGTCTCAATCGGCGTGTTGGGGCGGAACCCGACCGCGTTCTCAAGATCGCTGACGTCAGCCATCGTCGAGGGCACATCGCCTGGTTGCATTGGCAGCAGGTTCAGCGTGGCGGTTTTCCCGACCGCTTTTTCCAGTGCGGCGATGCAGTCGAGAAGCGGGACCGGGCGGTTGTTGCCGATGTTGAAGACGCGATAAGGCGCGTAGCTGGTGGCGGGATCGGGATGTTCCCGCGGCCAGGATGGATTGGCAACAGGCGCGTGGTCGAGTACGCGGACCACACCTTCGACGATGTCGTCGATGTACGTGAAGTCGCGAATCATCTCGCCATTGTTAAAAACGGGGATGGGCTCGCCGGCCAAAATGCCGCGAGTGAACTTGAAAAGGGCCATGTCCGGCCGGCCCCACGGTCCGTAAACCGTAAAGAAGCGCAGGCCGGTCGTGGGCATCCCGTACAGATGCGAATACGAGTGCGCCATCAGCTCGTTGGCCTTTTTCGTAGCGGCATAGAGTGAGACGGGATGGTCCACGTTGTCGTGCTCGGAAAAAGGTTGGGTGACGTTCGCGCCGTAGACCGAGCTCGACGAGCTGTAGACGAGATGCTCGACGGCATTGTGGCGGCAACCTTCGAGGATATTGAGGAATCCCTCCAGGTTGCTGGTGACATAAGAGTGCGGATTCGTCAGCGAGTGCCGAACGCCGGCCTGCGCGGCGAGGTGAATGACGCCACGGGGTTTCTCGTCTGCAAATACCTCGAAGATAGCTGCGCGGTCCGCAATGTCGTCCCGCCGAAAACGAAACTTCGGATACGGCCGGAGGCGGTCGAGCCTCGCTTCCTTCAGTGCCGGATCGTAGTAGTCGTTGAGATTGTCGATTCCAAGAACGTCCTCGCCGCGATCGAGAAGACTTCGGGAGACGTGGTAGCCGATGAAGCCGGCGGCACCGGTAACCAGAATCATGCTTTGTAGAGCCGTCCGCTCATCACAGAGGCCGCGGAAACGATGTTGCGCGTGTCGACGACGATTCTTGCGTCGCGATAAAGATCCGGCTCTTTGAACTCGGCGTGTGCCGTCGAGATCACGATGGCGTCGTATTCTGCGAACGACCGGCGCGTGCAGGCAACCGACGCCAGATGCAAATCGTGTTTGCGCCCGGGTCGTGCGACCGGAATGTTCGGATCGCAGTACGCAGTTTCGGCGCCGCGCGCGCGAAGCAGCGCCAGAATCTCGAAACTGGGAGACTCGCGGTCATCGTCGATGCCGGCCTTGTACGAAAGGCCCAGCACGAGCACTCGCGCACCTTTCATGCTCTTTCCAGCGTCGTTGAGAGCCGCGGCAGTCTTCTCGACAACATAGCGCGGCATAGAAGTATTGACTTCGCCGGCCAGCTCGATGAAGCGGGCCCATACGCCGTGCTCCGCCGCCTTCCAGGTGAGATAGAACGGATCGAGCGGGATACAGTGCCCCCCAAGGCCCGGTCCGGGCTCGAACGGCATGAACCCGAAGGGCTTCGTCTTTGCGGCGTCGATGACTTCCCAGATGTCGATGCCCATCCTGTCGAAGACAACTTTCAGCTCGTTGACGAGCGCGATATTGACGGAGCGGAAGATGTTCTCGAGCAGTTTTGCAGACTCGGCCACCTCGGCAGACGCAACCGGCACGACGTGATCGACAACCGCACCGTAGAGCGCCGCGGCCGCTTTCAAAGACGGACCATCGACACCCCCCACGACCTTCGGGATCGTTTTGGCGGAGTAGCTCTCGTTGCCCGGGTCTTCACGCTCCGGTGAAAAGGCGAGGAAGAAATCGCGTCCGCACGTGAGACCGCCAGCCTCGAAACGTGGCAGCAACTCTTCCCTCGTCGTGCCGGGATAGGTCGTCGATTCGAGAATCATGAGTTGGCCGCGCCGAAGTGTCTTCGCAATGGCATCGGCCGTGGCGCGGACATACGAGAGATCGGGCTCGCGATGATCGCCAAGCGGGGTCGGAACGCAGATGATGATCGCATCGCACGAGGCGAGCTGCTCGAAGTCGATCGACGCCGAGGCTCGCGTGTGATCGACAAACGCAGCGCGGATCCGGCTAGCATCGATGTGACGAATGTACGACTCACCAGCATTAAGAGCCTGGGCCTTCTTCGGATCGACGTCGAAACCGGTGACTTCGAAACCCGACTCTGCAAAGAGAAGCACCAGCGGCAGGCCGACGTACCCGAGCCCGATGACACCGACGCGGGCGGCGCGCGCGTCTATTTTTTCGATCAACGCATGCAGCGATGCCGGACTCTCGACCAAGGGCGCGGTTTCGGTCGTCATTCCGATTCAGAAACGAGGCAGGCTTCGCCCCTTTCGGTGTACATGCCGCCACAGTAGACGGCGCCTTCGACCGGCATCGACATCGCGAACTTCTGATGGGAGAGCGCTCACCCTCCCGGGCTTGCAGACGCGGAATTGGTCCGCGCCGACACGATTTCCAACAAACTCACGTATGAGGCGCGTCAGGGTTCTTCTGTCCCCCGCGCATGCTTCGGTTACCGGGTAAACCCCTCACGATGCTGATCGAGGGACCGGCCAAACCGGGCGGCGTTCAATAGTTGAACGCAGCCAATTCAACCATATCGACCGGCAACGCGCAACTGTCACGTCCCATTACCGTTTCGCGGCGCGAGCCGGGACGACACTCTCACGCGGAAACTCCGCCGTGACCGACTTGTTCAGCGCCGTAATCGAGACGACTAGCCGCGTCGCGTCAAGCTCCCTGACGACAGTACCGGTGTAACCCTGGAAAACGCCGTCGGCGATTCGTACGACGTCTCCAGCCGCGATCTCCGGATGCGCGACGAGGATCGCGCCTGCTTCCTGCAACGCACGAATCTGCCGCAACTCCCCATCCAGCAACTCCTGATCATCGACCGGAATCATCCGGACGACCGCCTTCGTCCGCCACAACGTCTGCTGCGTATCGTCGTTGAGCCGAACGAAAACGTAGCCGCCAAAAAGCGGGAGGAACGACTTGAACGTCCGTCCATCGCGGCGAACCTGCTTCTCGATCTGGGGCAAGTAAAAGGGTTGCTTCCGTTCCATGAAGAGGCGCGCCACCGCCTTCTCCTGACGGCTGCGAACATGGACGATCGTCCACGGTCCGCCGTCCGGCATCGAAAAGAGATCGGCCGGAAAGATCTCGCTTTCCCTCCGCAAGTTGGGCATGCGCGCCTAACGACGGCCAGGCGCGTGCGCGAAATTCCCTCACAAAGCGCGAGCTCGCCGCCAGGCTTCGAACATGACGACGCGCCAGATCAACGCGTCATGATTCTGACCTGCCAGATGACGTTTCCAAAGGCTCTGCACCGCGAGGCGATCGAAATAGTCGTCGTCGCGGGGCAGGTTCGCTTCGACCCAATCGCGGAGTGCCGTGCGGAGCCAGTGAGCGATCGGCAGGCCGAAGCCGCGCTTTTCGGCGCCGATCAGCGATTCGGGCACGTACCGTTGTAGCAGACGGCGAAGAATCCACTTCCCGGTATGGTCCCTGACCTTCATCGACACCGGCAGAGACCAGGCGAAGTTGATCAGCCGATGATCGAGAAGCGGCTCGCGTGACTCCAGACTCACGGCCATCGTGGCGCGGTCGACCTTCATCAGAATGTCGTCCGGAAGGTATGAGGCGAAGTCGAGATACATCTGGAGCTCGGTGACGTCACGCAGGCGTGGCCATTCGGAGCGCTGATTCAACACGAAGGGCAGCGCGGGATCGCCGCTGATCGGCAGCCTTTCATCAAGCAGTGCAGCAGCATGAAATGCGATCGCGTCACGGGCACGGAAGGCCGCACCGTAACGACGAATGCGCTCGCTGGCGAAACCGGCCGCGCCAAGGACCAACCCCAGTGGTTTGCGCAGAGGTCGAGGAACACGTTCGATCGGCCGCCACATCTTCCGCCCCAGGAAGTAACGATGATAGCCGCCGAACAACTCATCGCCGCCATCGCCTGAGAGCGCGACGGTCACGTGCGGGCGAGCCAGCCGGGCGACGAGATACGTCGGAATTGCGGATGTGTCGGCCAGCGGCTCGTCGTAGATCTGGGGCATCAGCGGTACCGCGTCGAGAAGCGCACGCTCATCGACGCGCAACTCCTCGTGGCAGGTGGCAAGATGTGCCGCGACGCGCGCAGCAGCGTCGGACTCATCGAGCTGCCGGTCGTCGAATCCGATCGTGAAGGTCTTCACCGGCGTCGAAGTGCCTCGCTGGGCCATGGCCGCGACCAGCGCGGAGTCGACGCCGCCGCTGAGGAAAATACCAACAGGAACGTCGGCGATCATTCGAAGAGAAACGGCGTCTTGGAAGAGAACGTCGAGTGCTACCAGTGCCTCGTCCTCACTCCCCTGAAACACGGCTGTTGACGCGGCGACATTCGCCGGCGACCAATACTGCTCTTCCGTTCTAGTTCCGTCTTCTTTCACGACCAGCAGCGCTCCCGGCCGGATCTTCTGCACGCCGCGCGCAATCGAAAACGGAGCAGGCACATACCCGAGCCGCGCGTAGAGTCCCGCAGCTCCCCGGTCGATCGCCATCATGAAATCGGGATGCGCGGCGAGGGCATCGATCTGCGACGCAAACAAGAGATTCTTCCCCTCACCCGCCACGTACAGCGGCTTGACGCCGGCGCGGTCGCGCCCGAGGATCAATGCACGCTCGTGGCGGTCCCAGACGGCAAAGGCGAACATGCCGATGAAGCGACCAACGGCCTTTTGGACACCCCACGTCTCGAAGCACGCCAGCATGACCTCAGTATCGGAGTGCCCGCGCCAGGCCGGCGCGGCGTCCGCGCGCTGCAATTCTTCACGCAAACGCTCGAAGTTGTAGACCTCACCGTTGAAGACGATCACGTAGCGGCCGCTCGCAGAGGTCATCGGCTGCGCGCCGGCTTTGGTCAAGTCGATGATGCGCAGACGGCGAAATCCGAGCGCAACTCCGGCAGGGGGATCAACCCACGTCCCCTCGTCATCCGGACCGCGGTGCACGAGCCGCGCGGCCATTCCCTCGGCGGTGGTGCGAAGGCTTTCCGCGCTTCTCTCACCGTCGAAGGAGACAAAACCAGCGATTCCACACATTGGAGGCTAACTAAATGCAGCAGCGGACGGCGAATTGCGAAGCGAAAAGGAGGTGTGAGAGCGAATCCATTCGTGAGCGATGCAGACAGCCATGCTTGACGAGCGCCTGCTGCGCTGACATTCTATCTCAGCAGTCAGGAGCCAATTTCAGTGCCAACAACTCACAGTGTGCATGGGGAGCGAGAGCTGCCTCTCGATCCCGAACCCCCGATCTCATTCAGCCACCTTGCCCATACGCTGCGCGCCTACGCCGTGGTGATTGTTCTGTCGATGGCCGGCGTCGCCATTGCGTATTCGATCGTGGCGATCGCCCTCTATCTTTTCGCTCCGACGCTCAAAACCACCAGCCTGTCGTTTCGTCTCGATTTCGAGGGAGCGGAGCGCAGGCAATTCCCGAACGGGCTCCGGTTCTCTCCTTCGGAGATCGTAAGTGCACCCGTTCTCGTAAAAGTCTTCGACAACAATCACCTCGAGCGGTTCACGAATTTCGGCAATTTCAGCAAGTCGATTGTGATCCTGGAATCGAACCCGGCCTACGAACTGCTTTCGGCGCAATTCCAGTCGCGCCTCGCCGATCCCAAGCTGAGCCCGGTCGACCGCGAGCGCATCGAGAACGAGTTCGAGATGAAGCGCGCCAGTCTGGCCAAGAACGAATATTCGATCAACTACCTGCGGGGTTTCGATCGCGGAGTGCCCGAGACGATGATCCGCAAAGTTCTGACAGACACGCTTGCGGTCTGGGCGCAGTTTGCGATCAACGAACAACACGCGCTCGACTACCGCGTTTCGGTGCTGTCGCCGCAAATCCTGGACGTTCCATCCGTTGAGCCGGACGACTACGTCACCAGGATTCAGGTGTTGCGCTCGAAGGTGTTTCGCATCATCGACAATGTCGGCGAGCTGCAGAAAATGCCGGGCGCCGACCTGGCGCGGACGCGCGACCATCTCTCCCTCAACGAGATCCAGTTCCGCCTCGAGGAGATCGTTCGATTCCGCTTCGAGCCTCTCGTTGGACTGGTACGAAACAGCGGCCTCATCGCAAATCCGGCGCTCACGACTCGCTTCCTCGAGAATCAGCTGGCGTACGACCAGCGACTTCTGCAGGCGCGGCAGAGCGAAGCCGAGATCATCCGTCAGGCGCTGGCCGTCTACACCGAGCAGCGTGGCGAATCGATCGCGTCATCTGGCGAGGGCCCGAATGGGAAAACCGGAGCTGCCCGCGTAACCGGCGAGACCGTTATGCCGCAACTCAGCGATACCTTCATCGACCGCCTCCTGACACTAACCACACAGTCGGCCGACACACAGTACCGGCAACATCTCGTGAATGACTACCGCCTGGCGACGGCGAAGACGATTCCCCTGCAGCAAGCAGTCGCCTACGACACCCAGATTCTGAATGAGGTGCGCAACTCGGCAGTGGCGGCGCAGCGGAGCGACCCGTCGGTCGTTCAGCGGCAGATCGAGCAGTCCGTGGACGAAGTGCGTCAGCTCATCCTCAAGATGAACGAGATCTATCAAGTGGTCTCGCGCAATACGAATCCATCGACGCAGATCTACGCCATTACGGATACGCCGGTCTCCCACACGGAGACGGCATTCAGTGCGTCGCGCCTCTTGCTGTACGGCGCCCTCGTGCTGCTCATCGCGTTTCCCATCACGGTCGTCGCCTGCCTTCTGCACAACCGCGTGCGGGAGGAAGAAGCGGAAGAGGCATACGAGGAAGAAGCGGTTCAGGCGGGAAGCTGAACCTTCTGAACAATCAGCAGCTGGCTCTGTGAACAGGAACGCGCCTACCGCGCGCTCTTTCGAAACCAGCCGAAAGTCGTGTTCAACCCTTCGCGCAGCATCACCGGTTCAGGCAGCGCGGCCAGTGTCCGTAGCCGCCGGCCATCGAGCACGCTCCTCATCTGTTCGCCCGCTTTCGCCGGTGCGAATTCGGATGGAGCCGCCAGCCCGGCGATCGAAGCCAGCGTCTGGAACAACGTATTGATCGAGGTCTCGACTCCGGTGCCGACGTTGTACTCCCCCTGCCATTCGGCCTCGGAAGCCGCGAGGTTCGCCGCAACGACGTCGCCGACGTAGACGAAGTCGCGTGTCTGCTCGCCGCTGCCATTGATCGTCACCGTCTGCCCGTTGAGCATGCGCTTCGCGAAGATGGCAACGACGCCTGCCTCTCCGTGTGCGTTCTGCCGCGGACCGTAGACATTGGCATAGCGCAGAGCGACGGACGACAGGCCTTGCACGACGCGGAAATAGTGAAGGTAGTGCTCGACCGCGAGCTTCGCACAGCCGTATGGCGAGAGAGGCTCGGTTGGATGCGTCTCTCCTTGTGGCACTTCGACCGGCTCGCCGTAGATCGCGCCACCAGTCGAAGCAAAGACGATTCGTTTCACTCCTGCATCCGCAGCGGCTTCGAGCAGACGCAAGGTTCCGACGACGTT
>DATLVW010000829.1:0-3094 GCA_035577085.1 Thermoanaerobaculia bacterium | reverse complement strand
GCGGCCGTCGTCCGGTCGAGCGCCGTCCCCCACGGCAGGAGGCCACACCAGACGCCGACGAAGACGTTTTTCAGTCCCGGCGCGTGCTTGATCGCATCCGAATAGAGGCAGGCGCTGCCGATGAGCAGCACCACGAATGCGATCGTGCGCAGCGACGCAGTGGCCGCGGCGAACAGCAGCGCGCTGCCGTACAGCATGAGCACCATACGCCGCACGTACGGCTCCGGCAGCACGCCGGACACCAGGGGCCGGCGCGGCCTGTTCAAGCGATCGAGCTGCTGGTCGCGCAGGTCGTTGTACGCGTAGCCGCCGGCGAGTCCGCAGATCATCGCCGTCGCTGCGGCGGCCAGGTGCAGCGGTGCCACGCCGAGCGCAGCTCCGATGCCGCAGGAGAGCAGCACCAGCGGGAGCGCCGAGTAGAGCCGGAACAACGCGACGTGCGCCAGCACGAGATCGCGCACGCTTACAGCGGTCGCGCTGTCGGCGATCATGGGACATTCCGCAACATGGGAATGCGCAGTATAGTACCGTCATGCCACCCGGACGTACTCGCAACCGACCGGCAGGTTGTTGATGCAGCGGTCCGGCGGGGCGATCCATCTGGCCACCTGATGCATTTTCCGTGGAACACTTGCGCCGAAACCAAAAACGCTTCGCTGTTTTGGTCTTGCGTCTGCGCAGAATTCCGCCCGCGAGAATCGCGACCCTGCGAGTGACCAAAGCAACCTCAGAAGACACGAAACGCCGCGAAGTCGCAGCGCATGAGAGCTTTAGTTTGGCAGGGCCGACGGGCCTCCAACCCGCGACCTCCGGCGTGACAGGCCGGAGGGCTAAACAAACTGCATAACGATTTGCGTTGTGCCACGATGCACACGCATATCGCCTGGGCACCGCTACTCGCCGTCGCCGGCTGCGATCCTCGTTCGCTAGCAGCGTCGCGGAAGGAGCACGGGCGTGCGCGACGACGCGGCGGAAAAAAGCGGAGGCTTGTCCCTTCTAAACTTACGGTATGCGCAGGCTCCGCGTAATTGAACTGATGGCGGTCGTCGTCGCACTCGCACTACTGCCCGAGCCGACAGCAACGTGGCAACGCGAGCCGGGGAAACGTCCCACCGCGCGTCGGCGCATCATCGCGAGAGTCGTGGGTGAGGCATACGCCCCGCGACTGGTCTTCCGGGGCTTTGATCCCGGCACCAATGACCCTCCGGCCCCGCCACTGACAGACGATCCTCACGATCGCGGCCGCGTACTCCTGAGACGTGGCGAGGTCTCAAAGGCGATTCCCGCATTGCGCGAGGCGGCGCGCAACGGCGATCCCGCCGCGCTGACGGACTTCGCGGCGGCACTACTCGGTGAAGCGGAACTTCTCCCCTGGCGTCATCCACGGGAACGCGCATCGTCGCGGCTGGATCCCTCGTTACGCTACGCGTCGGCGCTGGAAGCCATCGCGGTGTTGCGACGCGCGATCGAGCAGCAACCTGGCCTCGCAGCAGCGCACTTCAACCTCGCTCTCGCGCTTGAACAAATCGGGCTTACGGTCGAGGTCCAAACGCAACTCGAGGAGGCGATCCGCCTGTCTGACGACGTCGAATGGGACGAGGATGCCCGACAGCATGAGGAGAGTCTCCCGCTTTCCGACCCGTGGATCGATCGGGACCGCATTCGGGCATACGTCGAGGTCACCAGTCTTGCTGCCGCGAGGCGTCTGTTGCAGCCGTATCTAGCGGCGCAGGAACAGCGACTCCGACGCGCGCGGCCTCCCGTTTACCCGGACGACAGGTTCTTCCTCGCCGCGGACACCTATACCCGCGATGTCCGTTCGATCGGCGGACATCTCACCCAGGCGATGCAGACGTTTTGCCCCCGCGCGAAGGCCGAACCGTGCGCGATGCGCTATTACACGGCTGGTGCGCTCTACGCTGCCGGCCGGAAATCTGAAGCGGCCGCATGGCTTTACTCGATCGAAGACGAGATCCAGCGAGCTCACGGTGCCGCGGGGTTGCGCGCGCTGCGGCAATGGGAAGAGGGGCTCAACCTGTACGTTCGGGGTCGTTCGATGAGCGCACTCGAGGTTTTTGATGCTCAATACGCGGAGCACCGGGCTTCCGGCGAACGCGTGCTCGCAGAGGTGTTCGACGAGCTTCGACGGGCCGCCCGCCCATATCCAATGAGTCAAGCATTGTCCGGCGGTGATATCGAGACAGCATTTCGATACGCCGATGATTCGTCGCTGCGCGACGTACAGAATGCTCTTGCCCCGGACGCTGCCATCCTTCGGTACGCAACCACGTTCGAGGACCACAAGGTCGTCTTTGTCATTCGCAGAGACTCCGTAGACGTGGTGACTCTGTATGACACCATCAATCGACGCCCAGGGGACCAGGTTGGCTTTGTCGCTCACGGCGATTCCGTAGACGTGATCAGTATGGATGGGCACCCTGACAGCACGCGTCGAGGCGGAGCGGAAATAACAGGGACAGCGGCGAGGATGCGCACCGCGCCGGATACGGTGACAGCCTCGCTGCTGCACGAACTCGTCGTCGCGCCAGTGCTGGAAAAACTCCATGGCATCTCCACGATCGCCGTCATACCGAACGTTGAGCTCGCGGAGATTCCCTTCGGTGCGCTGTTCGACGCCGGGCGTGGTCAGTATCTGGCTGAACGCTTCACGATCGTGCATGCGCCATCGGCGCGTGCCGCGGTGGAGCTGTCGAAGCGCACGCGTCATTCCCACGATTCCACGCTGCTCGCGATCGGCGCGACGGAGTTTGACCGTACGCAGGGAGAAATACTCGCGGGAGTTGACCGTGAAATTGCAGAGATCACAGCGCAGGCCCTGTGCCCACGGGTGCTCTCTGGCGAACAGGCCACGCCGGATGCAGTTCAGCGTGCGCTCGCGGAGAACGCGGTCATTCATTACGGCGGACATATCGTGCGTCGCGGCGCGGATCCACGGCTGTTGCTGGCTTCCGCGCGCGGTCGCGACAGTCTCTCTGCGGAGGAGATTGCGGCTCTCCGCCTCGACAAAGCGCGCGTCGTGGTTTTGGCCGGATGCCGCGGCGCTGCAAGTGGAGCGCCTCACGCATTCGTTCGA
>DATLVW010000828.1:0-3393 GCA_035577085.1 Thermoanaerobaculia bacterium | reverse complement strand
CCCGGTTCCGAGCGGTGTTCGGGTGTGGCTGGCGGTCGGCCGGACCGACATGAGGAAAGGCATGAACGGTTTGGCGCTGCAGGTACAGCAGACGGTCGGCCGCGATCCGCATGCCGGGGATCTCTATGTGTTCCGGGGTGTCCGCGGCAATTTGATCAAGATCATCTGGCACGACGGCATCGGCATGTCGCTCTATGCCAAGCGGCTGGAGCGCGGCCGGTTCATTTGGCCATCGGCCGATTCCGGCGTGGTCTCGATCTCGACATCGCAACTCGCCTACATGCTCGATCATGCATGTTGATGCCCCTCCTTGTGAGGCTGACTGATTCTCAGGTCAAGCTGGTTGATGCTGTGGCTTCGTAAGCTCCGGACTGCGTCCATGACGGAGGGTGTGTTGCGGAAGAGATAGGCTCCGGTGGGCTGACGGTCGATCAGGAGGCGCTTCTGCCTGATCTGCACGTAGAGCCAGTTGACCGGGATGTTCAGCTTGGCGGCCAGTTCTGGGGCGCTGAGTACGCGGGGGTCATGGGACCATCGATTACGCTGAGCGGCAATCTTGATTCCGGCGCTGAGCCGGATCCGCTGCACCGTGATCGGCAGAACCTTTTCCGCACAGTTGGGTGAACGATGCCCCTCGCCGGTGAGGACGTCGGCGATCTCATCGTCGAGCATACCGGCGCGCGCGAGATCAAGCACGCGGTCGCGCATTTCCGTGCCCCGCGTGAGTTTGACGACGGAGTTGACATTCATCTTCACTTCGAGATCGGTCACAGCACCGCCACGCCACACAATTCTGACCGTAGCCACGTCATATTCGCCGCGGTCAAGGACGACTTTCTCGACAAGGCACCGCAACAGCGCCTTGCGTTGAGTATCAGTGGTGTTTTCGTTCTGCCATATCTGCGGGAGGCGTCCGGCCAGCGCGATGACCTTGTTGTTAAGAGCCTTGCCCATTGCGATTCGAGTGATGGCCTCGGGAGCGGCCTGTTTGGCGAGCGCTTCTTCGGCCGCCCGCAGCTCTTTCAGTGCCGCTTCCCACCGACGCTCGAGTTCGTCGGCGACAAGCCGGTTGTCCGGATCGACACGGTTGAACTGGCGCTCCGCCAGCGCGGCG
Organism: Thermoanaerobaculia bacterium; assembly: GCA_035577085.1. Classification (GTDB taxonomy): domain Bacteria; phylum Acidobacteriota; class Thermoanaerobaculia; order Gp7-AA8; family Gp7-AA8; genus JADGNZ01. The sequence continues at coordinate 2,279 of DATLVW010000828.1, read as the reverse complement.
GCATACCGCTTCCGTTCGAGTTGACGTTCCGCGCTTGTGCGCAGTGCCGCGTCCATCTGGTGCTGAGCCTTACGGGCACGCGACAGAGCGTCGAGCTCGGCAGGCGCCAGCGCTGTTAGGAACGCATCCGCCACGGCCGCGTCTATCTGCGGGGCGCGGATATGCTGGCAGGCTGGCAATCCCTCATGACACCGCAGATGATTGCAGACATACTCTCCGCCGCCCTTGTAGCGAACGTACATCTTGTAACCGCATCGGGCGCACCAGGCGATGCCGTGCAACAGAAGCTCGCCGTCTCGCGGGACTCCTCTCGTCTTCGTGCGCATGTATTCGGCTCTGTTGTCTCTGATAATACTCCGGATCTTTTCATAGGTCGGCCAATCGATGTAAGCCGGGTATCGATCCTTCACGACGAACCGCCATTCCTCCATCGGTCGCGGGACTTTTGCCGACGACGCGCCCTCACGCATAATTTTGCGCATCCTGGTTCGGCCATAGACGAATGCGCCGGCATACGCAGGATTCTTCAGGATCGTCGCGACTGACGCGACCGTCGCTCGCGCCCAGCATGGCTCGCCGTGTCGGTCGCGGCGCGGCAGGTCGAGGCCACGATCATTCAACACACGCATGACCTTGGCTACCGTGCGGACCTTTAGAAAGGTCTGGAATACAAGCCCGATCCGCTCCTGCACAGCCAAGTCAGGATCTTTGATGACTATTCCGCTCGGATCACGCACGAGCCCAATCGGCAGCCCGAGCGCCAGCTCGCCGCGTTCGGCCTTTGCCAAGAGGCCGCTCGTGAGACGGCTGCGGATCGTATGAAGCTCCAGCTCGGATATCGTCCCCTTCAGACCGAGAAGCAGGCGGCCGTTGGGACTGCCGGGATCATACACGCCGTCCCGATCGGCAATGAGGCAGCCGCGTAACCCGCATATATCCAGGAGGGGATACCAATCGGAGCAATTCCGGGCGAGACGCGTCACGTCGATGGAGAGGATCAGCCCGACCTCGCTGAGTCCGACCCGGCCGACAAGCTCCTTGAAGCCGCTTCGCTGCGCGGCGGACGCGCCGCTCAGGCCAAGATCGGCATCGATTACATCGATGTCAGCCTCATGCCATCCGAGTTCGCGGGCGCGCTGGCGCAGCGCGTATTGCAGCCGCAGGCTCTCCTGATTGCTCACGATCTGGTGCGGTGTCGACTGCCTGATATAGACGACCGCCTTGCGCGCCAGATGGGCCGACTTCACCAGTTCGGACTTCACGAGCGACCTCCACCAGGACGGCAGCGACGTCGTCGACGATTTGACGCCGCAGCGTCGGCGACAGCACTGACCAAAGGTATTTTGGATCTATATTCATCGTCGTCGATAGATTCAGCCACAGATACAATATCCAATAACGCCTCGATGCTTAGTTTAGTCTGATTCGAATTTAACTCACACTCTTCTGTCGCTTGGACAGGTATAATTAGACTCGATCCATTGCGATATTCGACTTCATAAGATGCTGGAACATTACCGCCACGATCCATCACGCGACGGATCACACGGAACGATCGTCCATACAGAGGATGTCGCGGGTCGCGGACCCCGATCACTTCGATCGATGATTCGTCAGACTCACCAGAAGGGATATTCCTGTAAGCCTTCGCTCGACGGGATTGATTGGCGCAATCCCCAGCACACTTGGCGTCCCACCGCGGCCGGCTGAGCTTGTCGAAGCCTGAGTTCATCGTAACCGGCCGTTTTTTTGCCGCTTACAGTTCATCGAAGTCTGAGGGTTGAACAAGGCCGCGACTCGTTGACTCAGGGGGCGCGATTTGTCGCCCGAATCAGCGCGCTTGTGCTGCAGTTGCAGCATGGCTCGGGCTGATGATCACCTTCCCGACGATACCGATGCGCTCAAGGCTGCGCTGACCGAGACGCGCGCCAAGCTCGTGGGCGCGCAAGCGCTGATCGAGCATTTGCAATTGGTAATCGCCAAGATGCAGCGTGAGAAGTTCGGTCCGCGCTCTGAGAAGAGCCAGCGGCTCATCGAGCAGATGGAATTGCAGCTCGAAGAGCTGGCGGCGGCATCGGCTGAGGATGAGGCCAAGACCGAAGCAGCAGCAGGTGTCGAGGTGCGGGGCTTCAGCCGGCGCAAGGCGACGCGGCGCAACTTTCCTGCCGATCTGCCGCGCCGGCGCGTCGTTCATCCGGCGCCGACCACGTGCCCGTGCTGTGGTGGCAGCAATCTCTCAAAGATCGGTGAGGATATCACCGAGACGCTCGATGTGGTGC
>DATLVW010000827.1:0-5284 GCA_035577085.1 Thermoanaerobaculia bacterium | reverse complement strand
GAAGGAGAAGGCTTCGCCGCTGCGCGCGGTCGCGCTCTCACCTGCGTTGCCGCGCATCCTCTCCGGCGCGGCCGGCGCGGTGGCGATGACGAACCTCGGGCAGTTCGGAATCCGCGGCGGTGCGAACGTCAGCGGCGGATTCGAATCCATGTATGCCGAGGCGGTGGCGGGAGCGCTTGGGGGAACGGCGAAGGAATCGTTTGACGCCGCGCGCATCCTCAAGAGCACCGATCCGCAGAAACTGCAGCCAGAGAACGGCGCCGTCTATCCGGCTGGCCCGCTTGCCAACTCGTTGCGACAGATCGCCCAGTTGATCAAATCCAATGTCGGCCTGGAAGTGGCGTTTGCCGACGTGAGCGGATGGGACACGCACGCCGGCGAAGGTGGCGCGCAGGGACAGCTCGCGAACAACTTGCGCACCTTCTCCGATGCCATCGCCGCCTTCACGCGCGACCTCGGATCGCGCATGGGCGACGTCGTCCTCGTGACCATGTCGGAGTTCGGCCGCACAGTCCGCGAGAACGGCAACCGCGGCACCGACCACGGCCACGCCAACGTCATGCTCGTCCTCGGCGGCGGCGTCAAGGGCGGCAAGGTCTACGGCAAGTGGCCCGGCCTCGCATCGCAGCAGCTCTACGAGAACCGCGACCTCGCCATCACCACTGACTTCCGCGATGTCTTCGCCGAACTGCTGACGAAGCAGATGGCTGTGCCGTCGCTGAAGAGCGTGTTCCCGGGATACGACGCATCGCCGTCGAAGTGGAGAGGGATTCTGGCGTAGTGATGAAAGCAGACCTACTTCACCACCTTCACATCCCCGAACGGCGCTAGCTGATCCTTGATCGCCTTGTAGTCGCCGACGACGACGATGGCGCCGCGGTAGGTGTCGAAGTAGCGCGCTGCGCTGCGCTGCACCTCGGCGGGAGTGATCGCTGTGATCTTGTCGCGGAACGTCTGCAGGAAATCATGCGGGAGCTCGTCGATGTAGATCGACGTAATGCGGCTGGCCAGACTGGACTGCGCCTCCAGTTCCAACTCCATCCCGCCGATGCTGTAGGTCTTGGCCGAATCCAATTCCTCGGCGGTCACCGGTTCGACGCGCATGCGATCGAGCTCGTACAACATCTCGAGGATCGTCGGCCCCGTCACTTCGTTGCGCACCGACGCGCCGGTCTCGAAACTGCCGGCGGCGCGGCGGAGATTGGCCGTGCTGTACGGCGAGTAGGTGTACCCCTTGCCCTCGCGGATGTTGCGCGTCAGGCGCGAATAGAACGAGCCGCCGTAGATCATGTTCGTCGTACGCAGCGGAATGTAGTCGGGCGAGCGGCGCGGCGGTGCCGGGGCGCCGATGATGATCGTCGATTGCACCGAGCCGGGCCGGTCGATGACGTAGATCTGCCGCCTATCGCGAACCGGAAGCACGACCTTCGGCGCCGGTGGCAGCGGAACGCGCTTCCACGGTCCGAACGCGCGCTCCACCTCGGCATGCATTGCAGCAGGCTCGAAGTCGCCGACGACGACAAGCGTGGCGTTGTTCGGCGCGTAGTACGTCGCCGCGAACGTCTTCAGCGATGCGCGGGACACGTTCTTGATCGACGCGGGATCGGGAACCGTGAAACCGTAGGGATGCGCGCCGAATAGCGCCTTGTCGAGCTCCTCCTGCGCCAGGAAGTCGGGCGTCGATCGCTGTTCCTCAATCTCCTGCGCCAGATTCGTCTTCGCCAGCGCCACCTCGGATTGCGGATACGCGGGATGGCGCGCCACGTCGCTGAGCAGGTCGAGAAGCTTCGGCGCGAAGTCGGCCAGCGACGAGGCCGTCATCGTCGTCGCGTCATTGTCGACGCCGATCGTCAGCGCGCCGCCGATCGAACGGAGCTGTTGCTTGATCTCGATGCTCGTCCGTGTGGCCGTCCCTTCGTTCGCCACCCGCGCGGCAAGCTGCGCCACGCCAGGCTCCGTTTTGTACGCCGTACCGCGGCCCGCGAGGAACGAGAGCTCCGCGGTGATCTTCGGTACGTTGTGCAACGGGACGAGGACGACGGTGAGTCCGTTCCCGAGTTTCGATTCGATGATCGAGGGCCACTGAATCGGGCGGGCGGGTCCGGGCGGCGGAGGTGTGGCTTGCGCGAACGCGATGGTCGCGAAGGCCAGGGCTGCCGCTGCGATCGCGCTTGTGCGCGGCCCTAGCGGGCCGCGCGTTGTCGGTTGTCGGTTGTCGGTTAGTTTCGCGGTTCGGCGGGTTCGCGAGTCGGCATCTGACAACGCGCGAAGCGCAACCAACCGACAACCGACAACGCGCGAAGCGCAATAATCTAACGCACGAAGTGCAATCATTTCGCCTCCGGGACGCGATCGATCGTCGTCCGGTTCTCCGGCACGAGGTACTTCTGCGCGACGGACTGCACTTGCGCGGCCGTCACGGCGTCGAAGACCGGCAGGGCTTTGTTGATCTGGGAAGGATCGTCGCGGAAGAGAGCGAAGGCGGCGAGGAGATTGGCTTTGCCGGCGGTCGTCTCGAGAGCATCGTAGTAATTCGAGCGGAAGCGGACCTTGGCGTCGGCGAGCTCGCGGGCGGTTGGGCCTTTCTGCTGGAGGTCGTGGATGACCGCATCGACCTCGCGCAGGATGTCGTCCGCGGTGTGGCCCGGTTTGTAGAGCGTGCGTGAGACGAGCAGCATCGGGCCGTCGTAGTCGAACTCGTTGCCGAGGTCGTAGTTGATGCCGCCGGACCAATCGATGGAGATCTGTTTTTCCTTGACCAGTCGTTCGTAAAAGCGGGAGCCGTCGTCGCCTTGCAGAATCAGATTGAGCAGAACCGCCGGCGCGTAGTCGGCCGAGTTTTGATCGGGTAGATGCCAGCCGATGGCAAACGCCGGAACATTGGCGAGCTTGTCGGTCTGCTTGACCCGCTTTTCCTTCGTTTGCGGCGGCTCGCTGACATCAGGCCGCTTCGGGATGGTCTGCTGCGGGATCGAGGCGAAATACTTGTCGACCATCTTGCGGACGGCGGCTGCGTCGACGTCGCCGACGATCGTCAGGACCGCGTTGTTCGGCGCGTAGTAGGTTTTGAAGAACTTTCGTACGTCGTCGATCTTCGCCGCCTCGATGTCGTGAAGATCGCCGTAGAAGTTGTGCGCGTTGAACCAGTTCTGATTGGCGGCCTGCCAGAGATCGAGCCACTCGAAAAGCGCGTAGGGCTGGTTGAGAACGTTGACGCGCACCTCTTCGCTGACGACGTTCTGCTGGTTCTTCAGGTTCTCGTCGCTGACGTCGAGCGAGCGCATGCGGTCCGCTTCGAGCCACAGCGCGGTTTCGACCCGGTCAGACGGCAGCGTCTCGTAGTAGTTCGTGTAATCGAGCCGCGTCGAGCCGTTGAGGTTTCCGCCGTTGGCCTCGACGATCTTGGCGTGCTCGAATTTCTTCACGTGCTCCGAGCCCTGAAACATCATGTGCTCGAATAGGTGCGCGAATCCGGTCTGTCCCTTCGGCTCGACGCGAAAGCCGATGCCGTAGTAGACGGCTACGGTCACGGTCGGCGCCGCGTGGGCCTCGGAGATGACGACCTTCAAGCCGTTCGGCAGCTTGTCGTAGACGACCGGTACATCGGCCGGACTGGCATTTGCGCTCACGCACGCGAGAAGCAACGCCGCGAGCCAGAGACGAGCGTTTTTCATGACGGCAATCGTAACGCCGGATGGCTTGCAAGATGGGAACGAAACGGTTGCGGCGCATTTGTCTGCCACGAAACGTAGGTCGGACTCTTTAGTCCGACTGGAACGTGACGTTGCCAGAATCGTGCGATGCGCGAAAAACCTTGGGATGTCGGACTGGAGAGTCCGACCTACGTTTCGCGGGAGGGGAGGTGGACGTAGGTCGGACTCTCTAGTCCGACTGGAACGTGACCTTGCCCGAATCGTGCGATGTGCGAAGAATTTTGGGATGTCGGACTAGAGAGTCCGACCTACGTTTTCAGTTGGATTGACGCCGCAGCATGAGACCGGCGCCGAGCACTCCGAGCGCGCCACACGCGGTCCAGAGTGCGGCCGGGTTGCGCTCGAAGACGAACGTGCCGGCCGACGGGCCGATCACCATCCCGAAGGACCACATCATCATCACCAGGCCGAGGTAGCGGCCGCGATAGCGCTCGGGTGCGAGTTGAACCGCGTAGGCGCTGGCCACCGGCGAGCTGACCATTTCGCCGAGCGTCCAGATGACGACGGTGGCGGCTAGGGCGGGGAGAGTTCGGGCCATGCCGGTGAGTGCGAAGCCAACTCCAGCCAGAAGGTAGCCGAGCGCGATCATTGGGCGTGGCGGGAGGCGGCGCGTCCACTGCGTGATGCCGAGCTCGAAGACGACGATGAGCATGCCGTTCATCGAGATCAGCAGGCCGTAGGCGCGCGACGGAAATCCGAGCGACTTCACATGAAGCGCGAACGTTGAACCCATCTGAAAGTCGACGACCGTGATGCAGAGCGTGGCCAGCAGAAAGATGAGGAAGGGGCGGTCGTGCATGGCCACGCGCAGCGCCTCACCCGATCGCTCGCTCTTCACCCAGGTTCGCAATCCGTGTGGCAGAGCGAATAGCGCGATGAGGCCGTACACGACCGACGTCGTGGCGTCGGCGACGAATAGCAGCGCGAAGGAGTGATCAGCCAGGAATCCGGCCGTGGCCGGTCCGGCGGCGAAGCCGAGGTTGACGGCGAACCGGTAGAGCCCAAATGCGACGACGCGATGCTCCTCCGGCACGAGATCGCCGAGGAGGGCGTAACTGGCCGGCCGGTACAACTCCGCGAGCGAGCCGGTGATGCACGTCAGAATCACGATCGCGGCGTACGCGCGCGCCTGCGACAACGCCAGCATCGCCGACGCCGATCCGAACATCGACAGGACGATCGTGTTGCGCCGTCCGATGCGGTCGGCCAGATGGCCGCCCAGCATCGAAGCCGCCAGATGGCCGAGTCCGTACGCGCCGACCGCGAGCCCCGCCTTCGCGCTCGTGAATCCGATGCGGGTGAGATAGAGGATGAGAAACGGGATGACGAACGTGCCGAACCGATTGATGAACGTGCCGGCAAAGAGAATCCACGCTGCGGGCGGCAGGGCGCGGAAGTTGTCGCGGAAGCTCGGCATCGGGGGGAGTATAGGGAGTGGGGGGTGGGGCGTGGGGGGTGGGGAGGAGCAACCCGATCATTCAGAGTGTGAGCCGGTGGTGTGAAGTGTAAGCCGGGCGGTTTGCAGTGTGAGCCGGGCGGTTTGCAGGTGTAAGCCGGGCGGTTTGCAGGTG
>DATLVW010000826.1:0-12094 GCA_035577085.1 Thermoanaerobaculia bacterium | reverse complement strand
GTCAACGACGTCGAAGCCCCCACCAGCGCGCTTTACGACGCGGACACCATTGCGATCGGCGACGCGAAGTTGCGTTTTAACCGAGTCGGTCACGAACGGACCGGCAGTCCTGTCGAGGAGGAACTGTGAAAAACAACGTCGTCTTTCGTCCCACCGTCGTCATCGGCCTTGGCGGCACCGGCTACGGCACGCTGCTGAAGCTGAAGAAACGTTTCATCGATGCCTACGGCTTCGTCCCACCGATCATCAGCTTTCTCGCGATCGACACGACCGAGAATGCAGAAGGCGGCGCCGCGATCGAGAAAGCGCAGGCCGAGGGAACGCTCGATCACAACGAGATCTTCGTGCTGCAGGTCGGCAATCCGGCCGCGCTCGTGAACGGCACGAATGCGCACATCGACGAATGGTGGCCATCACAGATTCCGACGCAGTCGATCATCGCCGGCGCCGGGCAGGTGCGGGCGCGCGGCCGCCTCGCGCTCTTCGCGCGCGCGAACGACGTCTACGGTCGCATCCGCCGCGCGGTCGATGACGTACGGAACATCCGCAATCAGAAGCAGATGTATGCCGACCAGTTCCAGGTCTCAGCGCGCGCCGGCGTTGAAGTGCAAATCGTCGGCAGCGTGGCCGGCGGCACGGGCAGCGGCACGTTCCTCGACATCGCCTTCATGGCCCGCGACATCATCGGCAGCGACGAGCAGTCGAACTTTACCGGCGTGCTCCTTCTTCCTGGCATCTTCACGCGCTACGCCGGCGTGGCGCTGGTGAAGCCGAATGCGTACGGGGCGCTCAAGGAGGTCGAGTATCTCTCGACGATGAAGGGAGGCTTTCAGATCGACTACGGCGTGCGGCGCGTCGACGTCACGCGTCCGCCGTTCGATCTCGTCTACCTCATCGACAACATCAACGAACAGGGACGCGTCGTGAGCGAACAGCAGGACCTCTACGGCCTCATTGCTGACGGCATGTACGTGCAGATCGGGTCGCAGATCGGCGCCGACAGCGCGAACGCGGTCGACAACATCAAGACGCAGATCGCGACCGCCGGCCGCGTGAAAGGACGTTCCCCGCAGTACTGCAGCTTCGGCGTCGCGTCGCTCGTGATGCCGAGCTTCGATCCGCTGATGTGGGAAGACGCGAAGCGGCTGGTGAACGATGAGCTGCTCAATGGCACCGTCGTCGATGCGGAGATCGAAGAGGACGTGCAGCGCTTCATCGACGCAAACCGTCTCCGCGAAGACAACGCCGACCAGGTCATCGAGAACCTCAGCCAGCGCGAAGGCGGCGGACAGTTGCGATTCCCGATGTCGCTTCAACAACTAAAGTTCGACAACAAGGCCCCCACGGAGATCAAGAACCTGCACACCGTTCACCGCTCACGCGCCGAGCGGCAGATCGCACAGGCGATCACGAAAAACTTCGAGGCTCTGCGCGACCAGTCCGTCGCCGCGATCAACACGTGGTGGGACGCCGCTGTGAACCGCAACAACGGCTTCACACGCGCGGAGCGGTTCTTCGAAAAGCTGCAGGCGAAGCTCGAGTGGTACCGGAACATGATGGACGGCGAGGCGAAGGAGGAGCGCGCAAAGCTAAAGGCGCTCAGCTTCAAGCCGGCCGAGGATCAGATTGGAGAGGCGGTCGGCGCGTTCTTCAAGCGCGAAGGCCGCATCAAGACCGCGTGTGAGGTCTATGGCGGCCTCGTCGACCGCGAGACCGAACTGACGATCAAGATCGCGCGGCTGGAGAAGGCGGCGGAGCTCTACTCGGTCCTCCACGCGCACACGCAATCGATCCTGCAGGCGTGTTATCGCATCCGCGAGAACCTCAACGCCACGCGCAAGCAGTTCGAGCAGCAGTACCTCGACGCAACGAACCCTCGGGGCGCTTCACGGCTGTTCGAGCAAGTCGTCTCGTTCGATCCTGGCCAGCACCGGCCGAAGGTGACCGGCGAGGACTTCGTGAAGTGGTATGCCGATCACCACAACGGCTCGCTCGCGCAGTGGTCGACATTGCGGGCGGACGAGGTCTACGCAGATGTCCGCGAGTTTGTGCGGAAGTGCTACGAGCCGCTCACCTCGCTGACAATGGACGACATCCTCGGACGCCTGTCTCCCGAGGCCGTGTCGCAGGAGCTCAAGCGCGTCGACAACCTCGCCGTCCCGCTGTGGCGTTACGACGCCGGCAAGATCCCGGTCGTGAACCAGTCCGTCATCAACGAGTTCTACCACTACGGCGTCGGCGACGCGGACACAACCATGCTCAAGGAATCGCGGTACGAAACGGGCGTGCCGAAGGGAAGCGCGCGGCCTTCGATGGTCTCGACGCACGATGCGCAACGCGTACTGCTGTTCAAAGTGAAGACAGGGATCCCACTCTTCGCGCTCGCCGACATCGACGACATGGAGCGCGCCTACCTCGATCCGAACAAAGTGATCTCGAATCACGTCGACAAACGCTGGCAGGATCTTCCGAACCTCATCCCGCGCAGCGGCGACGGCGAAGCGTTGCGCTGGTTTGCGCTGGCGCAAGCGCCGGAGCCATTCGCCATCATCAAGCGCGATGGCGCGTGGTACTCGATGAAATCGAAGAGCGGCCGGCGCGTTGACAACAACCTCCTGCGCCTCGGCCAGGGGCGCGTTCCGGCGTATGCCGCGTTCGAAAAGAACCGCGAGCTCGTGCAGGAGGCGGAGGAGGCGATCGATGCGGTCGTCACGCGCGAAGGAGCCGTGCGCGTCGCCTCGATTCTGAAGGAGTACACCATTTCACTGTCGCAGCAGATGTCCGGCGTCTCCGATGCGGCGGTGAAGGACCAGGTGGAGCACGAGGTGATCGCGATCGAAGACTACGTGCGCCGCATGGAGACGCTGTCGTAAAGCGGCGCCATGCTCAAGCCCGTCACCATCCTTGCTCTCGACGACGATGCCGCCGCACTCGCCGAGGCGGTGCAGCGCCGCGTCGCGGCGGCGAACGGTCTGGACGATCTCGTACAGTTCCGGCTCGCCGGCGCGCTGACGGACGCGATCAACTCGATTCACGTCCAGCGGCAACGGCCCGACAGCCCGCTCCGATCGCGCGACGACATCAGCGCGCGCGAGTTGGTGCTGGTCGTCGTTTCCGCCGCCGGCGCCGCGCGCACGACCCTGCTCGATACGATCGCGACCATCCGCACAACGTACGAGATGCGCCGCCTGGCGTCCTACTTCTCGATCGAAGTTCTCTGCTTGCTGCCGGAAGTAACGGGCGCAACGAACGACGCCGGCTACGCGGCCGCGTACGGCGTGCTGAAGACATTGAGTGGTGCCGATCCGAAGCCGTTTGACGAGGTTTGGCTGCTCGACGCTACGAACGGCGCACGAGTGAAGTTCGGCACACTCGTCACGTCACTTGACACGTATGCCGACGCCGTTGCGGGCGCGCTCACGTTTGAGCCGGAGATGAGCGGCGCGCTGCCCGGCATCAACCCGCGCGGCATGCCGCCGGCCTTCAGCTCGTTCGGCTGCGCGGAGCTCGTGTTCCCGCGAGAAGCGGCGCAGCAACGCCTGGAGACACGCTTCGCGTCGGAGCTCTTCGTAGCGCTCTGCGGATCGGGCAATCCTGTCGCGCACTCCTCGTCCGCGCTCGCCGCGAAACAGTTCATCGTCGGCGAAGACTTCGCCGTCCCGCTCTCGCGCATCGGCCTCGACGCGGGCCAATCGCTTTTCCGCCGCTTCCAGCCGAAGAGTGTCGTCGGCGAGAAGATGCGCAGCGCCGATGAGCTGATCGCCGGCGCACGCGCCGAACTGCAACAACACCGTGATTCCGTTCATCTGAAGAACCTCCGCGCACTCGAGGAGCAGCGTGAGAAGACAGCGAGCGCTGCGGCCGAACTGCTCTCGCACGTGGTCGACGAAACGCTCGATCGCGACGACTACGCTTCGGCGGCTGCATTTACCGGCGCCCTCATCGATCCCCTGCCGGATGTCCGCGACGACGCCGATACCGCGCCGCGCAACGTAGTGACTGAGATCCGCGCTGCGACGGCAGCGCTCGACGCGCGCATCCGCTTCACGCCGAACACAGCCGCGAGCGACACCGCGCGGAAGCGCGTCCGCGAGCTGTCGGCCATGCTGCGCGATCAGAAGCTCGTCGCCGAAACGGTTGCTGCAGACAGCGCCGCGGAGCAGATCGAGGAGCTCGATCGCGAACGTGAGTCGCTCCTGCACCAGCTTCCCGAGGTCATCTTCGCCGAGGAGGCGGAGAACAACGCGGCTCGAAACGCCGCACGCGAGGCGGAAGCAGCGCGGCTGGCAACGGAAAGCGAGGCGAAAGAGCAGCAACTCCGCGAACTGTTCGCGCAGAAGCCGCGCGCGGAACAGGCGCTGCGCGAAGCACTCGAAGCGCGGCGCATCTGGCTCTGGCAGAAACTCGGATGGGCAGCCGGCGGCGTGGTGGCGATCTACGCGATTCCTTACGCGTTCGACATCCTGCGCCAGAACCTGCGCCAGGTGACATGGACCGCCGTCGTTTTCCTGATCCTCTTCGGCGCGTTCGCCGCGTTCAAGTACGCAACCTCGATCGCTCCGCGGCTGCGCGAGGCGCGCGAAACACTCGACCGCCTCGTCGCGCAGATCGATGCGACCGACAAGGCGAAGAATGCCGCCTACAACGACGAGCTGCAGTTCGAGCACGATATGGCACACCGCCGCGCCACGCTCGCCGTGCATCGCCAGGTTCGCGAGGCGGCGCAGGAAACACTCGACGCCTTGCGGGCACGCCGCGATGATCTCGAACGCCTCGGCGCCGCACCAGCCGCGGCGCCAATCACCGCGGCCGGATTGGCGATCTCCATCATCGACGAATCGGAAGTCGACGCCTGGTACGTACGGACCGCGGACGATCGCAAACCGTTCGTTCGCGACTTCCCAATCAGCCGCTCGGCATCGCGCCACATCGGCCTCGATGAGCTGCGCGAGCGCGTCGCGACATACGCATCGTCGGCGTTCGCGTCGTTCCGCGCCTTGACGATGGCAACGGCGGCAACGAGCATCACTACGAGTGCGAACCTCGCCCGGCGCCTCAAGCGGTTGGTCGATCTTTCGGCGCCGCTGATCGAATTGCGTGATGACGATTTCGAAGCGCAGAAGGCAATCCAGCGCGATGCCACGCTGTGGACGGACGAGAGCGACGCCCTCTGGTTGCGCCAGCTCCGCGAGCGGTTCACCGAGGCGCAGGTGAAGGCGTCGCCTGACCCGTTACGGGTGCACGTCATGACGCGCACGCTGCACTACCCGGCGTTCGTCATCGGCCAGATCGACTACATGCGAACGCAGTACGACGCGGCAGCGAATCGCGAAGCCGAATCATTCCCCGACCTGCTGCCATCGGACCTCGCGGTGACCGGCGCGGTCCGCGCCGCGTACGAGCAGGTGTTGCTCGGCCGCGCCGCCGGCATCATCGAGCTACGCGAGAACGGCGCGCTGGCCATCAGCACCGCAATCCTCGGCGACACGTATCTCGCCGCGGCAAAACGCCTGGCAGCATCCGATGCCGCCGCGCTGCGCCACACGATCGCCGACGCGCTCGCGCCTCGGCTGTCCGATGCCGCCGAGGTCGCGAGGGATCTCCACTCGCTCGTCGATGGCAACACGCTCACGCAGCTCGATCGCGGCATCATCGAGGCGCTTCTCAAGCGCTACGACACGATCATGTAGGGCCTCGTCTCTTGCGGCCGCTCGTTCCCTGACGAAGCTTCTTGTCGAGTCAACAGAATATTCCGGCTGGATCGACGCAGAGGTTGCAGGTTCGAGTCCCGCCGGCGCGCCGCCGATATCATTCAGCAGAAGCCGTCATGCGGTCGGATATTCACGGCTCGAAGCCAGCTTCGAACCGCTGCCGCGGCACCGCGAGTGTTTGCGTGCCGGACGTTCGCGGCCCCGGCGGCTCTGCGAGTGTCCGGCGCTCCGACGTTCATGACTCGCGGCGGGCTTTGAATGACTTCCGCGTCGTATCGAAGGTCTGAGCGTCAGATATTCGATTCTACGAAATCGTCTCGCGAGGTGACCGCGTCATCGCGAACGTCTGGCCGTCAGACATTCGAAGCTACCGCGTCATCGCGAACGTCTGGCCGTTAGACATTCGCGGGTCCTTGGACGTTGCGAATGTCTGACGCTCAGATATTCATGACCAGCAGCGAGCTCTGAATGACTTCCGCGTTGTAGCGAATGTCTGAGCGTCAGATATTCAATTCGACGAAATGGTCTCGCGAGGTGATCCGCGTCATCGCGATCGTATCGCCGTCCGACATTCGCGACGCCATTGTTGGCCCGCCTCTGCTGCGTAACCTTTCGCACTGCAAATCGTCAGAGGTAATCGAGGAGGTACCTGTGGACGAAGACACGAACGCGATCGTCCCGCTGGAAAGCAGTGCGCCGTCCGAAACGGACGCCGCACAGGAGCTGGCCGTCCATCCCCCCGAGGCACTGGCGGCAGGGGTTGCGAAGGTGCTGGACCTGATCGCGGAACGCCTGGAGCTCGAGATTCCCCACCCGTCGACGGCGCGCCGTGTTCGAGGTGCGCGGACGGTCTCGCGGGAGTTCGTGCTGTCGCTGATGGCCGCGGCGGACCGCCGGCCGGACCTTTCTTTTTTCGCACGATTCGACAGTGCCGAGGCGCGGTCCGTGCTGGAATCCGAAGACGCGTATCGGCTCACGGCCGAGCGCACCGCCATGTTCCTGGCCAGCCTGAAATACACGATCGAGGCCCGCTGGGCCAGAGTCGTGGCCGACGCGATGCTCGCGTTCACGATGGCAACCATCTTCGCCAAGGATCCGAGTAACGCGGATCTGGCCGCCGAGGTCGAAAACATGCGGCGGCACCTGGGCCGCAAGGGCGTGCGGAAGAAGAAGGCGAAGAAGGGCGAGGCTCCGGAGTGAGGGTAGAACGCGGGTTGTCACACCGGAGGCCACGGATTTTGAGCCGACTCAGTGTTGCTAACCCGCCGCTGGTCTTCCAGACGAAGGGGCTTGATTCGCAATCGCGAGAGAGCGGTGTACTGCGGTATCGAGACTCCGCTGGAGGAGCAGATGCTCACTAGCGCATCACGTGCCGATGGTCCCGAGGTGCCGGACCGCAGCCGCAAACCCTTCGCCGGTGCCGCTGCGCGAGACCTGGAGAACTTCGTTGAGGCCTGATGCGGTGCGAAAGTGCAACTCGTCGTACAGGCAGATCGGAATGCGCGGGTTGTTGTTGAAACGGCGGTCAGGACCGCCGCTCTTGTTCACGTAACGCCATGTGTAGTCGACTACGGTGGCGTCGCTCGGCACGCCGCCGTCTTCGATGAAGCGCTGCCGCGCAACGGCGAGATCAACACTGCCGTAACTGACGGCGCCAATCGTCGGCCCGTCGTAGACGAGAAGATGATCCGGCAGGAAGTACAGCGTCCGCCGGCCGGCGGCGACGCTCAGGACCGGCACATTGGTCCGCACGAACGGCGGCGGGGCGCTGCGCACCGTCGTCGCGTTGCGTTGCAGGAGCGACGTCGCGCCGGCGTGATACTTCCGGTCGTAAACGCGTCCCTCGGCCGCAACGTGCCATGTGCGGCCGCACGACGCGAGCGCGTCGGCCCATTGCGTAAACGTTCGGAACGACTCCTCCACCTCAGTCGTGAAGTCGTAGAGGATTACCGTCGTCTTGCGCAGCAGGTCGCGACGGTGCGCAGCGGCGATCGCGACGACCGCGGCGATTGCGAGTGGGAGCAATTCCCAACCTGGCAGGGCCGCCGAAGCGAGCAGAAAAAGAGCGAGGACCAGAAGAAGGATCGATCCGACGATGGCGAGCGGCGTAACGGCCATCGCCGCGCGTTTCTCGCGAAGCTCGGAGAGCAATTGTTCAGAAGTGGAGTCGGCGATCTGCGCGGCATTCGATGACGCGATCTCCTGCAGCGGCGCATGCGTGCCAGCCGGAACGTGTGGCGACGGCAGCATGCGTGGCGTGACTGACGGCGTTGTGCGCGGAGCGGCGAGCGAATGAAAGGTGTGTTGGTAGTAGACGCCGCCACGGCCCATGCGAACGTAGTTGCCGCGCGGCCCGCTGCCGACGCGGAGTCCGCGAACGCCGACCGACATCCCGACGCCTGAGCCGGATAGGTTGAAGCGGAACGGTCCGACTGCGACGCTCTTGTGCAGGTAGAAGCCCATTCATCCTCCGCGAGACGCACGAGTGCGACCTCCTTCACGGCGGTGCAGCCGGCTGCACGTGCCTGCCGCCAGCCGCCGTCCGCGAGGAGGCCGCACTCGCAAAGACACCGATGCAGCGCTTTTGTGGCGGTGTCAGCGTTTCCGGGAGCGCCGCGGGCCGGCCGATGGCCGGACCGACTGGATCACGATCCGTTCGATCGACCACGTTGCGGGCGTGAGGACGGGCGTGCCGCGGTTGCTCGAGCTGGTGAGCGCGACCAGACGTTCGAGCGCCGTCCTCGTTGGCGGCATCGGACCACGGACGCCGTCCCACTGCAGGATCCACGGATTTGCGAACGGCTCGTCTGTCGCGAGAAGCATGTACGTGTCGACACCATACGGCGGCGCAATCTCGAACTTCGCTCCAAGCGGGATCACCTGCGGCGCTGCGGCTCCGGCTAGAGGGAAATGATTCTCGACCGAGCCGCTCACGGGAAAAAGAAGCGTGCTCTGGCCGTAACTGTCGATCGAAAAGACGTAGACATGGCGGCGGCGGGTTCGCGCGGCAACCGGCGATGCGGCGCGAAGCTCGAGGGTGTATGCATTGTGGCCTTTCACGCTGCCGCCATCGGCGACGAGTTGCTGATCGCGTTCTCCTCGCAGCAGAAGCCGGTACGGCCAGCGCGCCTCGGGTGGCGATTCGAGCAGACTCCAGGCCTCGATCTTGTGCAGCCGCAGGGCGCGGTTGAGAAGTACGGAGCCGAGGTCGCCCCCAGCATCGCCGATCCATGTGGTCCGCAGCGGCAGGCCGGACGCGCGCCGGTCGCTCCGCGCTGCATTCGGGCGCACCCACGCGTACTCGACCCGATGACGAACGAAACGGCCGGCCAGGACGTAGTCGGCATCTTCGGCACTGCCGGTCACGTCGATGACGGCGGCGTATGCGATCTGCGCGGCGATCGTCCCGGTCGCCGGGAGTTGGACGAACAGTGATGTTCCCCCAGGGAGCCGCCCGAGCGCGAGTAGCGCCACATCGTCGGATCCGTATGAGCTGGCGTGTCCGGAGGCATCGAGGAGCTCCCATCGCGAACCGGCGCGGCGTAACAGATGCTCCGGCGTGCGCACAGTTGGATCGTTGATCCATTTCACGTCACGTTCCGCCGCAATCTTCGCGGCGCGGCGCGCGAAGCCGGCGATGTCGCCGTCGCTGAGCGGGATCGCGACGCGAAGCGGACGAGGGGGCGGAGCGGCCCAGCCGGTGAGCTCGAGCAGCTCTCCGCTGCGGACGTGGGCCGTGGCGGGAACGTGCGCTTCGCAGCGTCCGAGCCCGAGGAGGGCTTTGACGGTGAGGGGCGGTTGCGAGCGGTCGCCGGCGGCTCGCAGCTCGCTTCCGATGGTGATGCCCTGCACCCATCCGCCGGAAATTACAGCCGTGCCGTCGCGGACGTGTTCGATGACAAACATGGCGCGTGCGGCCCGAGTCGTATCGTGTGTGCCGAGGAAGGGCATACGCCGCTGCGCGGCATTACCGGCCAGAACCGGATTCTGGAACGGCATCGCCGCGCGCAGCCGCGCCTGGGCTCGCAGGAACGTCTCCATCGCCGGCTCATCTATGCTCGATGGCGATGCTGTCGCCGCGTCGCGCATCGCCCGCATCCAGGCCCAGGTGAATGCGCCGTGCATCGTTTGCTGGTCGTCGCGCACCTCACGAGCCTCTTCGTCGTCGTGCGCGGCGCTGATGACGAGCGCGCCGCGGTTCTCCGGACGCGGACCGTAGTCACCGCCGTCGGCGACGTCGCGCAGATCGGGATGAATGCCGCGCGGCCGCGCCAGCGTGAGAAGCCCGCGCGCGGCGGAGCCGCTGTGACAGGCGTCGATGATGACGGTGAGGTGCGCGCCGCGATCGAGAATGGCGTTGAAGATGCGCCGGAGCTCCTTGTCGCGGATGTCGGCCGCGCCGCGACGCGAATCCGCCGGGATGATCGATTCGTCGAGTTTGTCCGGCTCGTCTGATCTCGAGTTCTTCACCTGCGATCCGTGGCCGGCGTAGAAGAAGAAGACGACGTCGTCCCGCGAAGCCGACGCAGCGAGAGCATTTGCAGCGGCGAGGATTGCGCTCCGCGTCGCCGACTGGTCGTTGAGCGTGACGATGTCGCGCGCGTCGAAGCCGCGCAGGAGCACGAGGAGCTCACGCATCGCAATCGTGTCGTTCACCGCACCCGAGAGATTCGGCCAGTCGCGGTCCGGCGCGGGAGCGCGGATCGTCGTCAGCCGCGACGCTGTGTAGTCGTTGATGCCGATGAGCAGAGCCGATCGATGCGGCGCGGCGATGGCCAGCGGAGCAACAAGCGCCATAGCGAGCACAACGATGCTCGCCAGTCTCACCGGCACGGCTGCAGCTCCTCGGCTTCGCGTTGCGTAAGATTTCCGTAGCTTCGAACGCGGCCGATGCGGTCGCGGTAGGCAACACCGCGGAAAGCGCGCAGACGGGTGAACTGGCGCACGCCGCCGTCGACGACAGCGTACGGCCCGGTGCCGTAGTGAATCGCTTCCACGAGAGAATCGTCGAGCACCATCGATGTGTCGACGAGGAGGATGCTGCAGTCAGCACCGGCAGCAACGCCGCGGATGTTCCAATTCGCGAGCCGCGAAGCCGCGCACCGCCGGGTGAGCAGCGAAGCGGCGGCAATGCGCTCTTCGCGCGGCGACGGCTGCCGCGGTGGTGCGCATGCGGCTACGAATACCGCAACGGCTACCGCTCTAGTCAATCCTCCGAAGACGTCCATGACCTTTTCCCGAGCGGAACGGTTCGCCGCGTGCGGCGAACCGTTCCAGGAAATGTTTACGGCTCGATGTAGTCCGGAGGACAGAGCACGCGCTCATAGGCCGAGCGTCCAATGTCCAGCCGAAGCGTGTTGAGCAACTGCGAATAGACCGACGACTGCGGATGGATCGTCGACCAATCGATCGTCGGATAGCTTGCCGAACCGCTCGCTGCGCCGGCGAACGGAACGAGACGGCTCTCGCTCGCCGGCGGGTTCTGCATGAGGTCGTAGTAAGCCTCGAAGTGCTTCCCCACCTGCGGCGCGTTGTTGTTCGCCGACGCGGGCGGTACGAACGGCGGGAGATTGAGCACGGCGATCTCCATCGAGTTGTTCGCGTCCGGCGTGAGCGTCATCGACCGGCCGGGATCGCCGTTGAATTTGCTCTCAACGATCTCGATGCCGGTGCCCGAGAGTTGGATCTCCGCGCCCACCCACGAGGCGATCGCCTGTGTGTACGCCGAGGCGCTGCCTGAGCCGTCAAGGCGCGAGAAATGAACCGGCGTGACGTTTGCGCCGATCCGCGTGATCGACTGCGTGAACACGCGTCCGCTGCGCAGATGGAAGCGGGCCACGACGGACGATGGCGGAATCGAGGCCAGCACCGCGGGATCGAGCGCGCAGCCCGAGGGGCAGACCTGTTTGTGATCGGCGATCCAACTGATGTCTTCGCGCTCGGCGGACGTCGACGGGATCAGCGTGTTGGATGCGCGAGCGTTCGAGGTGACCGTGAGCGCGGGCAAGTCAGGATCGCTGCTGCTTGCCTTTTGCAACGAGATGTCCGAACCGGAAAGTGCCCAGGCCCCGCCGCCGCTGGCCGCGGCCTCGAGCGAGTCCTGCGCCGTCGACAGAGATTGATCGGCATAGACAAACTGTGCCACGGCGCTGTCACGGGTCGGGCAATCGCCGCTGCAAGAGCCGGCGCGCGCGATGAGGAGCGGTTTGTGATGCTGGAGCGTGCTGCCGTCCGAGAGGTGATGACTGTGGCCGGCCGCGAGGAGGAGGACGGTCATTTCGTGACCGTCCTGGCTGGGTGTAAAGACCATGAGACCGCTGAAAAAGATTTTTAGAATGAAGCTCGTCAAGGTGGTTTCTCCTTCGTGATATCTCCTATCGATG
>DATLVW010000825.1:0-5452 GCA_035577085.1 Thermoanaerobaculia bacterium | reverse complement strand
TCCCCGAGGCGGGCGCGGACAACTCGGCGTGGATCACTCCGCTCAACCGGATGAACACGCGCGCCATCGACCGCTTCGGCGGCACGATGTTGCACACGTCGCGCATGAACCCGCAGATCAGCAAACAGGAACACATTCCCGAGTATCTGGAAGCGTCGAAGGGTCCGCCGGACGCAGGCGGCCGCTACGACCTTACGAGCGCGGCTCTCCGCACGATCAACTTCCTCCAACTCGATGGTCTCGTCGCCCTCGGTGGCGACGGCACGCTCACGTTCGCGCGCCGTCTTCACAACGAGGGCGTGCCGCTCGTGGCCATCCCCAAGACGATGGACAACGACGTCTTCGGCACCGACTACTGCCTCGGCTTCTCAACCGCGGTGACGCGCTCGGTGATGTTCATCAACGATCTCCGCACGGGCGCCGGCTCGCACGAGCGGTTTCTCGTCGTCGAGCTGTTCGGCCGCTATTCGGGTGAGACATGCCTGCTGGCGTCGTATCTTGCCGGCGTCGATCGCGCTGTCATCGCCGAGGTGCCGTTCGATTGCGAGAAGCTCTACCAGTTGCTCGAAGCCGATCGAATGGACAACCCAAGCAGTTACGCGGTCGTGGCGGTGTCGGAAGGGGCGCGGCTCATCGGCGGCGGCACGATCGAGAGCGGCGAAGCGGACGCTTACGGCAATCGCAAACTCGGCGGCATCGGCGGCATCATCAGCGACTATCTCGAGAAGAAGTCGCACGACAAGGCGATCTATCAACGCTTGGCCTATCTGATGCGCAGCGGTGCTCCCGACTCGCTCGATCAACTCGTCGCCAACAATTACGGGAGCCTGGCCGCCGACCTGATGCGGCGCGGCGACACGGGCAAGATGGTCGCCGTGGTCGATGGACGCTACACCGCCGTCCCGATCGAAGTCGGCAGCGCCGCCCGCAAACGCGTCGACGTCGACCGCTTCTACGACGTCGCCCACTACCGGCCAAAGGTTGCGGACGTGATGGGCATGCCGATGTTCCTGCATTGACCGGCGAAGTGCTTCGGAACTTCAGGCCCGGCTACAATTCCAATCATGGATGAACCGTCAGCGTCTGAACGCCAACAATGGCTGGAAGAATTTGAGGCCGCGGCACGCCGCCCATTAGAACAGCGCATGAAATACGCGTTCATCAAGACCTACAAGCCGGTGCTCGACGACGCGCCATTCCGGGCATTCGACACGATGGCCGATTACCGCGCCTGGTGCGAAGCCAACCTCCCGGATTGGCTCGGATACGGGAGATAGATGGCCGCGTTCGAATATCGGCAAGCCGAGGAGATCCGCGACACTTTCGCCCGCCATGGCATCCGCTATCTCTTCATCGGCAAGTCCGGTGCGATTCTCCTCGGCTTTCCTGACACGACGCAGGACGCGGATTTGTTTGCCGATAAGTCGGCGAAGAACTGTTCCGCGCTGGTTGCTGCGCTGCGCGAGCTTGGATTCGCACTTAGCGAACAGCAGGCTTCTGAGATTCTGCGGGGTAAGGACTTCGTACAACTGAAGAATGGTCCCTTCGATCTCGACCTCATCTTCGCTCCAGATGGTATCGATCGATTCAGCGATGCATGGGGGCGTCGGGTCGAAGTGAACAACTTTCCGGTCTGCCACCCCGACGACATCATCGCGAGCAAGGTTGCGGCGAACCGGACCAAGGATCGCGAGTCGCTCCCACGCCTGCGCGCGTTCCGCGACTACTGGAAAAGCCGCCAATAAGCGCCCGGCGCGTCAGGGCTTGATTTTCTTCGCTTTCAGAGGCTTGTGGCCGTTTCTGTTTGCGGCGGGGTATTTGGCCAGAAGCGCTCTGCTGCGAACGGGCCGCTGAACCAGGGCGCCACCGCATCCCGAACACTTCATGTTGAGCTTATTCTCGGCACAGTTAGCACAATAGGTACGCTCGAACGAGCAGATGTAGACCTTCGCGGATCCGGCCGCCACCGGTTTGCCACAGTTCTGGCAGTTGGGGCGAATTTCGAGTGCCATCGTTGGCCTCCTGGTTGTATGAGTTGAGAGCTTGTCTCAGGATACAACGAATGACTCCTCTAGTTGACGGTTCGCTTGGTGCCACAATGACCCTGTCTGTTTTTGTCGGAACGAGCGCTGATGGCTTCATTGCGCGGGCGAACGGGGAGCTTGACGGCTGCCGGAAGGTGGCGGCGAGCCTCATTGCTACAATGAGTTTTTCGCGAGCGTCAGCGAATATCGGATTTTTCACGCGAAGGCGCGAAGACGCGAAGGAGTTCGTTTTGGTCCAGTTTCTCTTCGCGCCTTCGCGTCTTCGCGTGAGAGGGCGACGCCCCCACACCCGGAAGACTTCCTTCCCACCCGGCGCCGTAGTATTTTCTGCGCTTGCGATTACTGGTCTTCTCCTGGCCCTACGCGCTTTTCTTCTGGCTCGTCTACTTGTGGGCGTTCGCGCCTGAGTTTGCGATGATCCAACGCTCGACCGCACCGGCCGCGGCGAGCGGATCGAAAGACTCCGGCTCGTTGCGATTCATCGTGCTGGGGATGTGGCTCGGCCTTCTGATCTCGTTTCCGATCGCATTCGTGAAGGCGCTTCGCTTTCCGGCGGCGTGGAATCTGGCGGCGTTCTTCATCGGAACGGGATTGCTGGTCGCTGGCTCGCTTCTACGCCGCCACTGCTGGCGCATGCTTGGCGCCCACTTCACAGGCGACGTGCGCGCGCGCGAGGATCAGCCGGTGATCGACCGCGGCGCTTATCGGTGGGTGCGCCATCCGTCGTACACCGGCGGCATCCTGATGTTCGCCGGCATCGGAGTCGCGCTTTCCAACTGGGCCAGTCTCGCCATCCTTGTCGTCGTCTCCGTGGCCGTTTACTCATATCGCATCGCGGTCGAAGAGAAAGCGCTGCTCAGCGCTATCGGAGAGCCGTACGCGGCATTCATGCGATCGAGGAAGCGGTTCATCCCGTACGTGATTTAGAGCAGAGATAAGAGGATCAGAGATCAGAGATTAGAAGGCCTGATCTCTTGTCTCTGGTCGCTCAAAAGAGATCAGAAGATCAGCGATCAGAGATTAAAACCCCTGATCTCTTATCTCTGATCGCCGATCTCCGTCTTCACGGCGCCGCGTCGCCGATCACAACCTCTCGCCCTTCCCGTCGCCAGAGCATCGCGCTGATCGACCAGCGATCGTCGCGGCGGAAGAGTTGGATGCTGTTGATGCCGCGGTTCCGGACCTCGCCATTGCGCGAGCGGCGGGTCTCGTAGGCGCTGAGGACGTGCGCGACCTCGCCGAATTGCCGGGTCTCGCGCCAGATCTCGGCTTCCCAGAAGCTGGTCATCGCGCCCGAGTCGATCATTGCTTCGAGATTGGCGCGGTAAGAGTCGAGATCGAATTCGAAGACGCCTTCGTCCGTGACGCGTACCAGCCGCGCGCCCGGAGCGAAGATTGCCGCCTGACGCGACCAGTCAGGACGCTGGCCCTCCTCGAAACAGATCGAGGCGTACATTTCGGCGATGACATCGTCGAGATTCATAGGATCCGATGTTGTGCTCAACGCGTCATCCAAACCAGAGCAAACGCAATGATGCCGGGCAGCGCCTGCAGATAAAGGATCGAGCGTTTGGTGGTCAGGCCGCCGAAGACTCCGGCGACGATGACGCACCCGAGGAAGAAGAGTTGGATGCGAAGGCCGGCGTTTCCTGGGAATGGACAGAACGCACCCCATAAGAGGCCAACCGCAAGGAACCCGTTGTACAGCCCCTGATTGGCCGCCAGCTTCTTCGAGCCTTCCGCGAGCTCGGGCGACAGCGCGAAAATGCGCCTGCCTCGGGGCGTCGCCCAGAGAAACATTTCGAGCACCAGAAACACGAAGTGAAGGAACGCGACGATGACGACGGCGCTGACCGCGGCAGTGTGCATGTGTGCTCCGAATTGGATTGCTGCCGAGCCTACCACGGAGCCGCACTGCGGTTAGCCGACGCGGGCTTTCCGCGCGAAGAGCGCCGCCGGAACACCGATCAGGAACGCGTGAACCATGAGATTGCAGATGAACAGCAGCAGGAAAAAGCGCGGGCGGTTGGCGGCGGAGAGCGGGATCACAACGTAGTTCATGAAGAAGTAGACGCCCAACCCGTAAATCGCGCCGCAGATGACCGGGTGCGCCGTCAGGATCGGCAACGGACGGCTGGCCATCCAGTAGACGATCACGATGGTGAAGGCAATGAAGTAGTGGAGTGCCAGGCCTAGGGTGGCGGTGGGAAGTCCGCCTTGAAATGAGGATTTGCCGAGCAGGCCGGCAGCAACGCTTTGCAGAATGCGGATCGGTCCGAAACCGCGGAAGGCCGAGAAGATGATGGCGTACGCGATGTCGAGGGAGCCGACGACGAGTCCTCCTTTGACGAGCGCAGAGAAGGGATGGGCCGGCGCAGTGCGCGCCTGATTCGAATCCGCTGACATCGTAATCACCCCCTGGTTTTGTGAAGCCGCGAGACTAACGCAGCGAAACCTTCGCTCATAGGAAACTTGCGGTGACGGAGTCGCGTCGTATCATTCCGCCGCTCCATGCAGGCTCACTGGAAACTGTTGTCCCTGATTCTGCTCGCTGCACCTTTGTCCTGCCGCACCATGGCACCTCACGAAACCGGCTTTTTGCTTCGATCCGTCGTCGTCGGAGCGCACAGCTATCCTTATTCGGTCTACGTCCCGCAATCGTACGAGCCGTCGAAGCGCTGGCCGGTCATTCTTTTTCTGCATGGCTCGGGGGAGCGGGGTAGTGACGGTTTGCGCTCGACGCAAATCGGCGCGGCGGCGGCGATCCGCGCCAATCCGGAGCGGGTTCCGGCCATCGTCGTCTTCCCGCAGGCGCCGCTCGAAACGCGATGGCTCGGCGAGCCGGCCGATGCCGCCATGGCCGCACTCCACGCCGCGATGGCTGAGTTTCGCGGCGATCCCGATCGCGTCTATCTCACCGGTTTGTCGATGGGCGGCTACGGAACGTACCACCTGGCGTTAGCGCATCCCACGACCTTCGCCGGGCTGGTCATCGTGTGCGGAGGTCTACTGCCGCACGCAACGACGACGGCGGTCCAGCAATCGCCGTTGACGATGAACGCGTCCGATCCCTACGCGTTCACAGCGCATGCAATTCGCAAGTTTCCGATCTGGATCTGCCACGGCGACGCAGATCCGGTCATCCCTGTCGAGGAGTCGCGGCGGATGGTGGCGCTGCTGCGGGCTGAGGGCGCCGAGGTGCATTACGACGAGTATGCGGGCGTCGGTCACAACGCGTGGGATCGCGCGTACGGCGACGCCGAGATGTGGCGCTGGCTGTTTTTACAACGGCGAAGGAAGTAGTTCAGGCAATCGACGCCGCGCACGCGCGGCATCGGCGGGCCGCGGCCGGAATCATCTCCAGACATTCAGGACACGTCTTCATCGGAGCGGGAGCCGGAGCCGGC
>DATLVW010000824.1:0-3553 GCA_035577085.1 Thermoanaerobaculia bacterium | reverse complement strand
AGGGTTCGCCGCGTACGCTTGCAGGTCGACCTGCGCTGAGTCCGCGAACATGGGTGTAGCGAAGAGAAAACAGCCGAGGAGGAGGGTCGAGATCCGGGTCATGTGGGATACCTGCTTGCACACTACGTACATCACTTCAGTAAAGTCAAGATAACTGTATTAGTAACCGTTTGACGAAGTCTCTCGACGGATCGATGAGCGGACTCATCATCGGATGGCGGAGCGGCGAATTGGGAAGCAGCTAAGATTGGAAAACGAGCTCTCCTGTTGATCACCGATCCCACTCCCAACGTTCCGGAACGATTCCGCTCCGCCTTTCGCGCTTCGACGCTGGCCACGATCCAGCGGCAGGCAGGCAAGTTTCAGTTGCGCGGTGTGCTCTTCTTTCGCGGTGCGTCGACGGCGCATGTCATCGAGAGTGAGCGGCGAACGTTTCAGCCGGTCCTCGTGGTCGACTCGCGTAGTGTGATCTCGGCGCGTTGCGCGTGCGATCCCGGCATGAAGACGGATGATCTCTGCCGCCACCTCGGCGTCTTGCTCGCGCGCACCGCGGATGCGTCAGGCGCGCTGCCGTTCGAGCGATTCGAGACCAGCGTCTGGCGCGCGATCGGATTTGCGGCTTCGGCGGAAGGGAAAGCGATCGCGCACGAAAGCGAGAGCGATCCGCGCGAGTTGCTTCTTCGCAAGAGCGTGCTCACCGAGCAGGAGCAGGCGTTGTTGAAACGCGGATCGGGAAGCGCGCGTCTGCTGTGGGAGGCATCATCCTGGTATCGCTGGGCGCAAGCGAGATTTGCGGATGACCCGATGGGCGAGCGGGCTGCGATCGAGTTCCGTGATGGATCGCTCATGCTCGGGGACATCGCCGTGCCCGCTGCTGCAGTCGAACAAATCATCACGAGCGGAATCGCGGCGCGTTCCGGCTTCGAAGTCGCGCCACTGTCGCTGACAGCGTCGCTGCGCATCGAGCTGACAGAAGATCGCGCGTTGCGATTCGTTCCTGTTCTTCTGCGGGACGTTGACGAGGAAAACGTAGGTCGGACTCTCCAGTCCGACGGTTCTTCTCTCGCGGCGACTGGAAGTCGGACTGGAGAGTCCGACCTACGTAAGCCTATTTTCGTCCGCGCGGCTGTTTCGCAATTCGGCCGTTTCTTTCTCCTCGATGGCGCCTTCGCTTCGCTCAGGCCGGCGACGCCAATGTTCGTCGAGCAGAACTTGCGCACGCAGGCATCGTTGTTCGAAGAGCGCCCGCCCTCGGGGATCGCTCTCGAGCGCGAGACGACAATTGCTGAGAGCGACGTCTTTGCGTTTCTGGAGCGGCACCGCGAGGAGCTCGCGACGATGCCTGCGGCCCTCGCCCCCGATTGCGTGCGCAACGCAAATCCGATGCGACTGGAGGGAGACGTCGCATTCGATTTCGGCGCGCCGCGCGGCAACGCCCTCGATGTCGAGGTCGTTTTCGAGACCGGCGTCACCGCCGCGGAGATCGTCCGTGCCCGCCGCGACGGCATCCGCGCCCTTAATCGCGGCGACGTCTGGATCGACGTGCGCGATCCGCAGTTCGACTGCCTCGATTCCGTTTCGATGCGCGACGACGGCCGGCTGATCGTGACGCCGCTCGACGTGCTTCGTATCCGCGCCACGTTGCGCGGCCAGGCGATCTTCCGTGGCGATCCATCCGGCCGCGACGTCTTCCGCATGTTTGATCAGGTCGATGTCTCCAGTGAAGCACCGTCGCCGTCCGCGCTGGGATTCGATCTTTACGCGTATCAACGGACTGGCTATCACTGGCTCTGGCTGCTGCACCACAATGGTTTCGGCGCCCTGCTCTGCGATGACATGGGCCTCGGCAAGACGCACCAGGCGATGGCGCTCATGGGCGCGGTCACGGCCGCGAATCCGCAGACGTCGATCCTGGTCGTTTGCCCGACCTCGGTGCTCGATCACTGGCGCGAGAAGCTGAGGTGCTATCTGCCAGGCCAGGAGGTCACGCTCACTTCCTACGGCCTGGTTCGCAGCCGCCTCGAGCAATACCGGCAGACGCGTTTCGATCTGGTCGTGCTCGATGAGATGCAGATGATCAAGAACGCCGACACGGCGACGCATCAGGCGCTGGCGGCGCTCAACAAAGGCGTGGCCATCGGCCTGACCGGAACGCCGATCGAGAACCACGAAGGCGAGTTGCGGACGCTCCTCGATTTCGTTGTCCCCGGCTATCTGCCCGGCAACATCGACGATCGCGCCACGCTGCGCCGTCTGGCGCGGCCGTTCGTTTTGCGGCGGACGAAAGGCCAGGTGCTGACCGAGCTTCCGCCGAAGATCGTCGACAAGCGCTACTGCGAAATGTCGGAGGCGCAGCGGTCACTCTACCGCGCGGTCATCGACTCCCGTGCAAAGCCCTTGCAGGCGCAGCTCCGTGCCGGTGCGACGATTTCGTACGTTCACGTTTTCGCCGCGCTCAACTACCTCAAGCAGATCTGCAACCATCCTGCATCGGCAGGCGGCGGATTCGACGGCGATGCGCCATCGGCGAAATGGGACCTCTTCGTCGAGCTGCTCGATGAATGCACGGCCAGCGGTCTGAAAGTCGTCGTCTTCAGCCAGTACCTGCGGATGCTGGAGATGATCGAGCAGCATCTTCAAACGCAGATGATCGGATTCGCGTCGATCAAAGGAAGCACGAAGGATCGCGGCGAAGAAACTGCGCGCTTCCGCGACGATGCCGCCTGCCGCGTTTTCACCGCCAGCCTTCGCGCCGGCGGCCTCGGCATCGATCTCACCAGCGCGTCCGTCGTCATTCACTATGACCGCTGGTGGAATCAGGCCCGCGAGGACCAGGCTACCGACCGCGTTCACCGCATCGGCCAGAACAAGGGCGTGCAGGTAATCAAGATGATCACGCGCGACAGCGTGGAGGAAAAGATCGACGCCCTGATCGAGCGCAAACGCCGCCTCGCCAACGACATCATCCTCGACGACGATCCCTCGCTCGTGAAGCAGTTCACGCCGGAGGAGTTGGAGGAGTTGCTGGGCGGGTGATGCTCGAGGCTGAAAGTATCAGCCGTGCTGTACAGATTCTTTCTGTATTTTCGTACAGGTTCTTTCAGCCTTTCGAGGCTGATACTTTCAGCCTATCTATCGCGGAGCGCATACGCTTCAAATTCAATGCTTTGCACGATTCCGTGGACCGGCGGCAAGGCGGCGAAGCAGCTAACGACGGTTGGCGGCAATCCGTTCTGGCCGCTGGCGATCAATAAATTCGATCGCTGCCGCGATCACGGTGGGGTCTCGCAGGATGCGACGATGGCCGAGGTTGCGGGTGAGCATGAGGACGGCGTCGGGCCAGACGTCGGCGAGATCGTGGCCGAAGCGCGCGGGAACATCGGCGTCGTCTTCGTCGTGAATGACGAGGAGTGGTGCGTTCATCTGAGGCGCCAAGGCGGTGCCGCGCAGGTGTGACCAGTCGATGCCGAATTGGCGCTCGATCGTCCGTTCCATCCGTTTCGCGAGATCGTCGGAAATGCCTAGCATCCGACCGAATGTCTCGGTGAAGAAC
>DATLVW010000823.1:0-2056 GCA_035577085.1 Thermoanaerobaculia bacterium | reverse complement strand
GCGGAGCGGTGATCGAGACAGTGGGCGCAGTGGTGTCGCCACTATTGTTGACGGTGACGGAGACTGCGGTCGATGCTCCGACGTTGAGCGCGGCGTCGTACGCCTTCGCGGTCAATGAGTGCGATGCGTTGCTCGCCGAGGTCGTATCCCAGCTCCATGAGTAGGGCGACGTTGTATCGGTCGATGTGAGCACGCCGTCGAGATAGAACTCGACCTTCGTGACGCCGACGTTGTCGCTCGCCGTGGCGTTGACTGAGACGGTTCCGTTGACCGTAGCGCCGTTCAACGGAGCCGTGATCGAAACGGTTGGAGCCGTCGTGTCGCCGCCGCCCGAGCCATTCGCGATCCAGGAGATGCCGTTGGCGACGAGCAGACCGTTGTCGTAGCTGGGATCGTTGTACCCGAGGAAGGTTGAGTGCCCGCAGTTGTTCGTGGCGTCCTCGGTGACCGAGGAGTCGGCGATTGCGGCGATGCGGCCGGTGCCGTAGGTCGATGTCGCGTAGGTCACGCCCGTGGACGTGTCGTGCGTCGACGTCGTTTTCCAGACGTGGCCCTGCGCGGCGCCGGACAAGGTCATCGATGAGGAGCCGAACAGCCCGAGGCCTTTCGTCGGCGAAGGAACTCCGAAGGTTCCGGTGAAGATGATCGGCGACGTGGTGACGGTCGTGTAGTTGTGATCGGGATGATCGTCGAACCAGCCGAAGGTGCTGTCTGCCGAGTTGTCGTTGTAGGTGATGCCGAAGATGCTCGGGCTGCCCATGAGCTGATTGAAGACGCCGGCCGCGTCGATACCATCACTATTCCGGTCGGCGCCGGCGTGGTCGGAGATCATGAAAAGTCCGCCGCCGTTGAAGACGAAGTTGCGGATGGCGGTGATCTCCGTGGACGTGAGGGCGATGTTCGGCTCGGGCATGACGAAGACGTTGTAGTGGCTGAGGTCCTGTGCGTTGGTGCCGTCGCCGTAGCTGATGCGCGCGCCGACGGGAAGGCTCTCCACGTGAAAGCCTTTCTTCACGAGGTCGACGCCCATCGCGGAGTGGGCGCCGTTCCAATACGTCTCGGCGGTGCCCGATGTGATGCCCGACTGGTCAGGCGTTGGGAAACGTTGCGCGGTGCCGCACGTGTCTTCGTCGAGGGTCCAGTCGGCGTTGCCGGCGGTCTGCGCGTGGGCGGCGTCGAAGAGGATGGTCTTCTGTTGGGCGCCGGCGTGGGTTGCGGCGAAAAGGGCAAACGTGACCAGGATGGACATCATTAGAAAGCGTTGTTTCATTCTTCCTCCATTGATTGCAAGTGGTCTGAATGTTGACCACTTGAGCGTTGATTGACCCGGGGAGTGTGCAGTTCTTGACCAGAAGAAGGGGCTTACGTGGGGGAACTTGTGGGGAGATTGTTTGTACGGTGCAGGTAAAGTGCCGTGTGTGGGGAGTGGGTTTTGGGGAGTGGGGTGTGGGAGGGATTTGGTTGTCGGTTGTCGGTTGTCGGTTGTCGGAGAAAAAATCGGCGCGGCAAACTCTTGTTCAAATCCCACCCCCTACTCCCCACACCCCACTCCCCACATAGAATCAAGCATGCTCGAACGAAACCTCACCGACGGCATCCTCACTCTTCGCCTTTCGCACGGAAAAGCGAGCGCGCTCGATCTGGATTTGTGTACTGCGCTGACGAAGGCATTCGAAGAAGCGGCGGCCGATGATGATGTCGGCGCGGTCATCCTCACCGGCACGGGATCGATCTTCTGCGCGGGCGTCGATCTGCCGCGCATGATCAACGCCGGCGGCGACTACGTGCAGCTCTTCGTCGAGGCGCTGGATGCGGCGCTGCGCGCGGTGTTCGTCTTCCCGAAGCCGTGCGTCGCCGCGCTCAACGGACACGCGATTGCGGGCGGCGCGATCCTCGCCTTTGCCTGCGATCACCGTCTGATGAGCTCAGGCAAGATTGGGGTTCCGGAGCCGCTTGTCGGCGTTCCTTTCCCTCCGCTAGCGATGGAAATCGTGCGCTTTGCGGTGCCGAAGCAGCACCTGCAGCCGATGGTCTATTTCGGGCGGACGATGGACGC
>DATLVW010000822.1:0-2790 GCA_035577085.1 Thermoanaerobaculia bacterium | reverse complement strand
TCGATCGCGCGGCGTGAAAACTCCGAGATCCATCTGATCATCGTCTGCGAGGAGCCGGAGCGGATTGCCTCGCAGGATCTTCTCGACGCGATGACGGGCGGCACGTTCGATGGAGCGCGGGTCCTGCCGGTCGTCCTCCAGGGGAAGGATGTCCAGGCCGAACTGGCCCGTTACGCAAAGACCGTGGACGCCGACGCGCTGTTCCTCAACGTCGGGGCGCACGAGATCAGCACGCTGAAGCAGGACATCATCCGGAAGGTCGACACGCCTGTGATGCTGGTGCCGGAGACCGAACCCCTCTCCGCCTGAGACTCGGCGGCCGGTCGCAGCCAACCAACGAAGGGCCAGGAAAAAACTTTTTGGGGTGGGGGGTAGGGATTTGGTCGTCTCACGACACTCCCCTATCAGTACCAGGTTATGAGACTGACCCCCACAGGAAGAAGTGTCGCCGGCACGGCGCCGGCGACAGAGACCATTGTCCTCTCGAAGAGACATGCTTCGTTTCTGGCGAAGATGTCAAACGAAATCAACCCCGCGATGCCGAAGGCCTTCGGATGGCCCCAGGCAATCCGGACGATCCTCGACCGCATTGAGCAGAGCAACATCGATCTCACCGCCGCTAGCAGTGAGTACGAGATCGCCCGGCTCGCCGCAGGCGAGCTTCGTTCCAAAAGCAGGAGGCGAACTGCGCCCCGCGCCTAACGCGAGCTCGGCTTCTTCGGCGTCTTCATCGGTGAGCCCGTCAGTAGCTCGACGAGCGTTCCGATCGAATCGGCCTCAGAAAGATCGACCCCGCTCTGAAACGCGGCTTCAATCAACCCACGGATGATTTCCGCCCGGCTGATCGCTTTGCCATGCCTCAAACGGATGTCGATGGCCAGTCGATCAAGATACGCGACATGCCGATCCAGAAGGACGACGGTGATCTTCGCCCATGGCTCGGTGTGAACGATAGGTCTGCCTCGATTGCTTTTAGCTGGTGTCACACTCTCTCCTTTTCTCTGTTCATGCTTGGATGAACAGCGTTGGAACAGTCTATGCTGTCCCTGACTTCTAGTCCATCAATATTGAATAACCGAAACGATTAATGCGACGATTCTGGCGCGAAGGGGAGTCGCACAGAAATCTTACGCGCACTTGTGTCCCGAAACCAGCAAAAGCTGCTTAACCTCAGCTTCAACTCATCGCCCGCTTGTCGAACGCCCGCAGCCCCAGGACCATGAAAAGGACCGTCAGAAGCACCAGCGCGGCCAGAATCATGAGCAACGGCATGTGCGGAATCCCGGGCGTCAGGGCCGCCCGCATCCCCTCAGAAACGTAAACCAGCGGGTTGATCAGCACCAGCCACTTCAGCACCGGCACGTGCGAAAGTCCTGCCCACGGGTAGTACGTGCATCCGAACATGATCATCGGCGCGACGATCACGCTGAACATCAGACCGATCTGCTGGGGCGCGATGCCGGTCCCCAGGTAGAGGCCCATCGCCGAGAAGGCCGCGCCGCCGAGGATGGTCACCGCCAGCAAAAGAGGCAGGTTTCGGAAGCTCAGTCCGGGAATTGGCCCCATGATGAGGCGCGCCACCGGTAGTACGAACAAAGCCGCCACAATCCCCTGCAGCACTCCTCCGACTACTTTTTCGACCGCGACGAGGTGAATCGGCACCGGCGACAGCAGCCGGTCTTCGATCTCCTTCGTGAAGCCGAAGTCCTGCATCATCGGCAGAGACACCGACTGGATGGCGGACAGGGCCAGACTCAGAGCCACCACGCCGGGAAGCATCGTCGTCGAGTAGCCGTGAGGAATCAGTCCCATCCGCGGCAACAAAAAGCCGAACACGGTCACGAAGAGGATGGGTTGAAGCGCCGTCCGGACCAGAAAGTACGGGAGCTCCCGCCGTGCCACCGTCAGGTCGCGCAGCAGGATGGCGAAGAAGACGCGGGACGGCGCCACGGGCGCGAGCGGCTCCACGGTCATGTCAGTTTCCTTCCGGTCAGCGAGATGAAGAGCGTTTCCAGGCTGGGACGCGACAGTTGGATGTCGCGAACGACCCGCCCGTGCGCTTCGCCCGCGTTGATCAGCGAGGGGATCAACTCGCCGCCGCGCTTGCTGAAAACGCGCAGAATCGGTCCGCGCGCCTCCGCGCTCGACACTCCCTCCATGCCTCGGGCGGCATCCGCGGCGACGGATGCATCCCCATCGAACGTCACCTCCACGAGCGTGTCGCCGGGCGCTTTCGCCTTGAGTACCGCGGGGGTGTCCAGCGCCAGCAGTTTTCCCTGGTCGATGATCGCCAACCGGTTGCAGAGCTGGTCGGCCTCCTCCATGTAGTGCGTCGACATCACGATCGTTCTTCCTTGATTGTGGAGCTCGCGCAGGATCTCCCAGAGCGAGAGGCGCGCCTGCGGATCGAGTCCGACCGTCGGTTCGTCGAGAAAGACGACCTTGGGATCGTGGCTGAGGGCGCGGGCGATCATGAGCCGTTGCTGCTGGCCGCCGGAGAGCTGATCGACTTTCGCGTGCATCTTGTCGGCGATCCCCATCCGTTCGAGCAACTGCTCGCCGCGCCGCGCCGCCTCGGTACGCCCGATGCCGAAGTATGTGGCGTGGAAGACGAGGTTTTCGATGACAGAGAGGCTGCGGTCGGGGTTTGGCCGCTGCGGGACGACACCGATGCGGCTGCGGACGGCGGCCGGATCAGTCGTCACATTCGCGCCGGAAACGAAGGCCTCCCCTGTCGTGATCCGGACGCGCGTCGTCAGGATGCCGATGAGCGTCGTCTTGCCGGCGCCG
>DATLVW010000821.1:0-2288 GCA_035577085.1 Thermoanaerobaculia bacterium | reverse complement strand
CCCCCCCGCCCGCCGAGTCATCCCTCCGCTTCCTCAATCAGCAACTGCAGAAGCTCGCCGGCGCCGTCGACAGTGCCGACGCCGCCCCCACCACCGACGCCCGCGCCAGCTGGGCCAAACTGAAACCAGCGACCGATGCCGCGCTCACCGCCTGGGCGGGCGTGAAGGGGGAGGCGCCGGTTCCGCCGAAGTAGAAAACCTGATCCGCAGATGACGCAGATAGGACGCAGATGAGCAACCAGGAAGCTCTCATCTGCGTCTTATCTGCGTCATCTGCGGATCAAACCTAATCCTCAATCTTCCGCAGCTTCTTCGTCTGTGCGCGGCGCCTCTTTTCTTCGAGCCGTCGCGTTTTCTGCGCACGGGAGATGCGTGTTGGTTTGCGCGTCTCCTGTTCGGCGATGGCGTCGGCGAGCAGTTCTTCCAGGCGGGCAAGGGCGCGGTCGCGGTTGGCGAGCTGGCTTCGTTCGGCTTGGGAGGTGACGCGCAGAACGCCGAGTTTGTTGATGCGGCCAGCCAGGCGTTCGCGGATCCGTTGTTTGCGATCATCGGGCAGCGGCAGCGTGTCGACGTCGACTTCGATCGTGACGCGCGTCTCGACCTTGTTCACGTTCTGGCCGCCGGGACCGCCGGCGCGGGACGTCGCAGCGCGCAGCTGGCCGCCGGGAATCACGATGCCGTCACCGAGGTCGAGATCGCGCATGGTTGCTATTGGCAGATGCCGAGGCGCACGCGGCGAATGGCCTCGTGGAGCGGGCGGTCGGCGAAGA
Organism: Thermoanaerobaculia bacterium; assembly: GCA_035577085.1. Classification (GTDB taxonomy): domain Bacteria; phylum Acidobacteriota; class Thermoanaerobaculia; order Gp7-AA8; family Gp7-AA8; genus JADGNZ01. Next base: position 1,518 of record DATLVW010000821.1, on the reverse strand, counting down.
GCGGATCGACGAGGGCGCGGATGCGGAGATAGTGCTCTGCGGTGCCGTGGCCGAGGAAACGGGCGATGTCGGCGGCGTGGCCGGCGACGGCGGCTTCGAATGCCGCAGCCTGCGTTTCCACATCCGCGAGGTTGTGGGCCTCGGACACGCCTTGCATCATCGCTACGCGCCAGTCGATCGCTTGCGCGGCGACGATCAGCTCGATGGCCAGGACGCTCTGCGCGTTACCGAGGATCGTTCGCATTTTGCGCGCCGCGTGCGTCGACATCGACACGTGATCCTCGGCGTTTGCGCCGGTCGGAATCGAATCGACCGAGGCTGGGTGGGCGAGGACTTTGTTCTCGGAGACGAGCGAGGCGGCGGTGTACTGCATGATCATCAGTCCCGAGTTCACGCCGGGACGCGTGGTCAGGTTCGACGGCAACCCGCGATTCATGTTGCTGTCGAGCAGCATCTGAGTGCGGCGCTCGGAGATGTTGGCAAGCTCGGCGAGGGCGATGCTGAGGAAGTCGGCAGCGAGCGCGATCGGCTGGCCGTGGAAGTTGCCGGCGGAGTAGGCGAGGCGCTCATCGCCGCGATAGTTCGGCGGCCAGTTGTCGCGGAACTGAACATCGAACGGCTCGGACTCGCCGGGAAAGAAGAGCGGATTGTCGGTGGCGGCGTTGATCTCGCGCTCGGCGACGTCGCGCGCGTAGCGGATGGCCGCGCGCGAGGCGCCATGAACTTGCGGCGCGCAGCGGAGCGAATAGGGATCCTGCACGGCACCGGCACGCTCGACGAGTTTGCTGCCGGCGATGAGCGCACGCATGCGGTCCGCGCTGGCGATCTGGCCTGCGTGACCGCGTGCGGCATGGACTTTCGGATCGAGCGCACGGGTGCAGCCGCCCATCGCTTCGAGGGTCAGTGCGGCCGAGGCATCGGCGAGATCGGCGAGACGCTCGGCATCGGCGACGCCGAAAGCTAGCATCGATGCGGAGAAGTTGACGCCGTTGACGAGGGCGAGGCCCTCTTTGAATGTTGGCCGCAGATCTTCGGCAGTAAACCCTGGGAGCGCGGGCGTCTCGCCCGCTGTCTTTGCCTCGTGCGATGCGGGCGAGACGCCCGCGGTCCCAGGGAGCTCGGATGCGTCGCGTAGTCTCGTGGTCCCGGCGATGTAGAAGCGTCCAGCGCCGAGGAGCGTGGCGAAGGTGTGCGAGAGGGGGCAGAGATCGCCGCTGGCACCGACGGAGCCGCGCAACGGCACGAGCGGGATGACGCCGTGGTCGAGCATCGCCTGGAGGATGTCGACGAGTTTGCGGCGGACGCCGGAGTGGCCTTGCAGGAACGAGTTGAGCCGCGTGGCCAGCACGGCGCGCACGACGTCGGCAGGGAAGTAGTTCGAGAGATCGTCGGGATCGCAGTTCTCGCCGACGCCGACGGAATGCGACAGAAGGAGGTTGCGCTGAAGCTGCTCGAGATCGGCCGGAGCTATTGGTTTATCTTTGAATTCGCCGAAGCCGGTGGTGACGCCGTACTCGG
>DATLVW010000820.1:0-2943 GCA_035577085.1 Thermoanaerobaculia bacterium | reverse complement strand
CGAGGTATCCGGCGCTCTGGCGCGAGAGCTCGTCCCATAGCCGGTCGTTGCCGGCGGTCCAGACGATCCAGTTGTTCCGCCCGCGCACGGCGCTCTTCACGGCGGCATCGGCGGTGATGCCGGGAACGTATGGATCGAGGGATGCGCGAACGGCGTCCGGATTCTTCGTGACGCCGTAATCCATGTCCGCGTAGTAGTCCTCGTCGGCTCCCGGCATGCTCTTCGCGTCGCGTCCCGCGGCCTTGGCTTCGTCCAGGACCGCTCCCGGCTCCGGTGGCTTGGTCTCCAGAATCCTGTTCCAGATGTAAAGACCGCCGATGACGACGATGACGATGATGACGATCGAGAGCAGGAGCTTTTTCACGGATCCCTCCCTGACGAGGCGGGCAACCTCATCCTTCTATATGTAGGAGTGATTGAGCCGGTGGTTTCCCCACCCAAAGTTCTGTTTCTGCTCGGATCGGTCGGATCGGACGAGGCGGCCCGTTACATCTTCGCCAGTTCGCGAAGGCGTGTCATGCTTGGAATCTCCAGGACGTGACCCTTCACGACGATCGCGCCGATTCCTGACAGCGCCGACATCGTGCGGGAGACCGTTTCGCGCGATGCGCCGATCATCTGCCCGATCTGCTCGTGGGTCAGATCCATGTTGATCCAGACCTGCTCATTGGGATGGTCGCCCGACTCGACCCAGGAAACGAGGAGACGTGCGATCTTCTCGCGGATGCTGCTGGAGAGGCTGAGTGTGCGCACGTCGCGCTGCGAGTCGTAGTAACTGGAGCTGAGCTGCTGAATGACCTGCCGCGAAGCGTCCGGCGACTTCTTCAGGAAATTGAGAAAGTCTTCGCGCAGAACGTACGACACGCGCGAAGGCTCCATCGCCTCGGCGCTGACCAGATAGGGCTTGCCGAGGATGATGGCATTGAGCCCGAGCATCTCGCCGGCATTCGCAATCCTGCTGATGAACGTTTTTCCGCGAGACGACGATCCGAACATCTTGGCGCGCCCCGAGTCGAGAATGTGCAGGCCCTCGGGCGCGTCGCCTTCGTTGAAAAGAATGCTGCCCTGCTGATAGACGCGCGACGTGCGTTTGCACGTGACGAACGTCTTCAGTGCCGAAGTATCGAATATACGAGGCATATCGACGAGCTCAGCAGGTCTAACAGTAGCAAAATCCGCACCCGCAGTCAGTTTTTTCGAAACATATTCAGTCGCTGGATCAGGTGACTGAGGTCACGTCACCGTATCGGACATCACGGTCTTCCGGCGTATCGCATGGAATGATCATTTGCCGCCTCGAGTGGTTCATCCCCGCTGCAGCGCAATTCCCTTCAATTCCGGGCTGGCCCCGATCGGTTTGAATCTTTGACGAGAAGAATCATACGAAGCGCCATAGAGAAGGTTTACCGCCATACAGCAGGGAGTATAAAAGTAATCGAGTCGGCTCGGAGCGCTTTCAGGGCATTGTGCGGTTGTGCTCATGGCTGAGGAGGGCTAATGACATCCGTCCCGCAGCAACCCGAAGATCAATTCCGAGGCCTCCTCGAAGCTGCGCCCGATGCCATGGTCATTGTCAATCAGGCCGGCTCGATCGTCCTCGTGAATACACAAACCGAAAGGTTGTTCGGTTTCAGCCGTGAGGAATTGCTCGGCAAGCGAATCGAGGTGTTGATCCCGGTTCGGTTTCACGCCCACCACGGAAGTCATCGCGACGGCTATTTTGCGGATCCGCACGTCCGGCCGATGGGTGCAGGCCTCGATTTATATGGCTTGCGCCGCGACGGCACGGAGTTTCCGGTTGAGATCAGTCTGAGCCCGTTGCGAACGCCGGAGGGGTTGCTCGTCACCAGCGCCATCCGCGACATCTCCGACCGCAAGCGGATCGAGCGCGCTCTGATGGAAAAGAACAACGAGCTGGAACGGGCCAATCAGGCCAAAGACCGGTTCCTGGCCAGCATGTCCCATGAGCTGCGTACGCCGCTCAACGGCATTATCGGTTTCGCGGAGTTTCTCGCGGATGGCAGGCCCGGAACGGTCAATGAGAAACAGAAGGAGTATCTCGAGGACATTCTCAAGAGCGGCCAGCACCTCCTTCATCTCATCAACGACATGCTCGATCTGGTGAAAGTTCAGGCCGGAAAGCTCGAGCTGAGCCCTGAAGTCTTCGAGATCCGGTCCGGGATCGAAGAGGTCTGCGCCGTCGTCCATCCGATTGCTGAGCAGAAGAACATCGATGTCCGCATCGAGATCGCTCCCGGCCTTGGCACCATCACGCTTGATCTGCAGCGTTTTCGCCAGATCCTCTACAACCTTCTGTCAAACGCGCTGAAGTTCACGGATGACGGCGGCGTCGTGACGATCAAGGCGGACCGCCGCGCGGATGGAAACATCCGGCTTGCGGTTCGAGACAGCGGTATCGGAATTGCCGCGGATGACATCCCGCGGCTATTCACCGAGTTCGAGCAGTTGGAAACCGGTATTGCCCGCCGTTTTGGAGGTACCGGCCTCGGACTGGCGTTGACCAGGAGCATCGTCACGTTGCAGGGAGGCTCGATCGACGTCGAGAGCGAAATCGGCATCGGTAGCACGTTCACCGTCGCTCTGCCGCAGGGCTCCCTGGAAGAGGCAGGTGCGTGAGCGAAATCACGATCCTGGTCGTGGACGACAACCCCACGAACCTGAAACTCGTCGCCGACGTTCTCGCGTTTGACGGCTATCGCATTCTCAAAGCGGGCGATGCCGAAGAGGCGCAGGAGCTGATCAAGACTTCGCCGCCCGATCTCATCCTGATGGACATTGCCTTGCCGGGCATGGACGGACTGACCCTCACGCGTCAGATCAAAGCGAACGACGAGACGCACGACATCGTCGTCGTGGCATTGACGGCGTTTGCCATGAAGGGGGACGACGAGAAGGCGCGCGCAGCCGGATGCGATGGCTACA
>DATLVW010000819.1:0-2681 GCA_035577085.1 Thermoanaerobaculia bacterium | reverse complement strand
CATCGATCAAAGAGAACATCGCCATCCGCCGTTTCGTCCGCTACGAAGCCGCACCGAACGCTGTCTTTTCGGCGTACATCCACGCAGGTGGACGCATCGGCGTGCTCGTCGAGCTCGTGGCCACCAGCGGTGCGAAGAGCGCCAAGATGAATGAGGTTGCCAAGGATGTGGCGATGCACGTCGCCGCCGCCGAGCCGCGCTTCATTCGCCGCGACGAGGTGACGCAGAAGGATCTCGACACCGAGCGCGAGATCGCACGCGACGCCGCCGCCAAGTCCGGCAAGCCGGAGAACATCGTCGAGAAGATGGTTACCGGCAAGATGGAGAAGTTCTACGGCGAGGCCTGTCTGCTCGAGCAGCCCTACATCCGCAATGACAAGCAGACCGTGAACGAGTATCTGGCGTCGTCGGCCAAAGAGTACGGCTGCGAGTACACGATCACCCGTTTCACCCGCTACAAACTCGGCGAAGGCATCGAGAAAAAGAGCGATGACTTTGCCGCGGAAGTGGCGTCGTTCATGAAATAGACAGCGATTCCGACATCAACTAAGGGCGGCCGGATAGGCCGCCCTTTTTGTTATATAAAGCGTCGCCAATGCCTCGCTACAAACGCATCCTTCTCAAACTCTCCGGTGAAGCGCTCATGGGCGGGCGCCGCACCGGCATCGATCCCGAAACGATCGCGCGCATTGCCGACGAGATCGTGGACGTACACCGCGCCGGCGTCGAGATCGCCATCGTCATCGGCGGCGGGAACATCTTTCGAGGCGTTACTGCGGCCACGGAAGGCATCGACCGCGTTGCCGGCGATCACATGGGGATGCTGGCCACCGTGATCAACGCCATCGCGCTGCAGGACGCGCTCGAGCGTCGCGGCGCGCAGACACGGGTGACGTCGGCGATCACGATGGCGGAGGTGGCCGAGCCGTTCATTCGCCGGCGCGCCATTCGCCATCTCGAGAAATCGCGCATCGTCATCTGCGCCGCCGGCACCGGCAACCCCTACTTCACGACTGATTCCGCTGCCGCACTGCGCGCCAGCGAATTGAAGTGCGCGATCATCTTCAAGGCGACGAAGGTCGATGGCATTTACACCGCCGATCCGGAGAAAGACCCCTCGGCGACGCGGATTCCGCATGTGACCTACCAGCGCGTGCTCGCCGAGCGGTTGGAAGTCATGGACGCAACCGCGATCGACCTTGCGCGTGGCAGCTCGATCCCGATCTATATTTTCTCGCTGCGCGAGCCGGGCAACATCCGCAAGGCGCTGCTGGGCGAGGATATTGGCTCGATTGTTTCTGACGAGATACCGGGGAAAGGATGAATCCTTCATGATTCACCCTTCACGATTCACGAGGTTCCTATGATCAACGACGTCATCAAAGACATTCAGCATCGTATGCACGGCGCCATCGAGGCTCTTCACCGCGAGTTCAAAACGCTTCGCACCGGACGGGCCAACGCTTCCATGCTCGACGGGATCATGGTCGATTACTACGGCACGCCGACGCCGATCGCGCAGGTGGCGTCGCTCAAGGTCCCCGAGGCGTCGCTGATCGTGGCCGAGCCGTGGGATAAGTCGATGGTCGCCGCCGTCGAGAAAGCCATCCGCACCTCCGACCTCGGATTGAATCCATCCACCGACGGCAAAGTGGTTCGCATCCCGATTCCGACGCTCACCGAGGAACGGCGCAAAGAGCTGGTCAAGCGCGGGCACCACATGGCCGAGGAATCGCGAACCGCCATCCGCCAGGTGCGCCGCGACGGCAATGACAAGCTGAAGAAGATGCTCAAAGGTCACGAGATCTCGGAGGACGACGAGAGGCATGCCCTCGACGAGATCCAGAAGATGACCGACAAGCACATCGACGAGATCGGCAGCATCCTCAAGAGCAAAGAAACCGACATCATGGCGGTGTGATGGTGCGGTTGCGGGCTAGCGAACTGCGAGACCGTTAGACCATGCCGGACGCCGAACGGGTTCTAGTCATCATCCCTGCCGCTGGATCGGGCGTGCGCTTCGGTGGCGACGTTCCGAAGCAGTTTCTCCCGTTGGGCGGCAAACCGCTCGTGCAGCGCGTGGTGGAACGGTTCCTCTTCGATGCCGTCGTCACGCGCGTGGTCGTTCCGGTGCTGGACATGCTGCTCAACGCCGTGAAGGAATCGCCGGGCGATCGCGTGAAATTTGTCGCTGGCGGAGCGACGCGGCTGCAATCGGTAGCCGCGGGACTTGCTGCGGCAGGTGACGAGTTCGATCTCGTGGCCATTCACGATGCGGTGCGTCCGTTCTTCTCGCCCGATACGTTTCACGCCACGCTCGACGCCGCGCGAACGCACGGAGCCGCGTTCCCCGGCATCCCGCTGCCCGACACGATTCATGAGATTAAAGACGACGCCATCGCTTCGACTCCCGATCGGAGTGTTTTCGTGGCCGCACAGACGCCGCAATGCTTTCGCATCGACGTTCTCCGTGACATCCTCACACGCGCGGCGCGTGAAGACGCGAACGCGACCGATGAGGCGGGGCTGGCCGCAAAGTACGGTCACCGCGTCCAACTCGTCCCTGGCGATTCGATGAACTTCAAAATCACGCGCCCCGAGGATCTCGTCATGGCCGAGCGCATTTACGCGGAATGGGGCGGAGGCGAAGAATGAAGAGCCCGAGCCATTTTTCGCGCGAA
>DATLVW010000818.1:0-5010 GCA_035577085.1 Thermoanaerobaculia bacterium | reverse complement strand
TCGATCTCTGTGATGAGACCTTCCAACCGCTCGTTCAGCGTGCCGAGGACGACTTCCTTGTCGAACTCCGCATCGATCGTTTTCGCATCGCCGGAGATGAGGTCGATGAGCACGAGCTGCGGCGCGAAGACGAAGCCTTCGAAGTCCGGCTGGCCGGAAAGGAAATACGAATAGAGCAGGAGTTGGAGGAGGTGGCGCTGGAGCTTGTCGGATCGGTAGAGCGCTTCGAGCTCGAGATCGAAGTGGATCGACTTCACCTCTTCGATGGTGACGCGCTTTTCCGCTTTGTCGACGGAGAGTCCGTCGATGCGGCCGGTGATGGTGACCGACCACGCCCCCAATTGTGTTCGGTGGACGACATGCACCTCGGCGCGGTAATTGGCGTCCTCACCGGTCCGCTGTTCCGCGCGCTTCGTGTGGATGTCCTGCCCGATCCACATCCGCCGGAACCCGTCCCCGCGCTCGACGCCGATGCGCCGGTTGGTCGATTCGTAAACGAGATCGCCGACCGAACAGAGGATCTCCCGCTTCTCATGGTCGACGCGCATTGGGTTATTGATGGTAACCGAATTGCGTACCGCTAACGCGGCACGCGTTGTCCGTTGTCGGTTGAGTGCGGCTGGCGCCGCGTTGTCGAGATTGAGGCGAAGATGGGAAATTGCCCCCTAGGATTCCAGAAACGGTTCGACGATCTCGCGAGCTTGTCGTTCAGTTCATCCTGACTGGCAGTTGAAGCGAATAGAAGAGCTCAACGCGCGAATGGCACGGATGCGGTTTCGCACTCTTGCTGTGACGGCCGCCTCTGGAAACATCCGCGCGAATCGTTCCAGCTCGCGAAGGACTTCGGTGCGCGTGCTGCATGCGCAGGTGCTTTCCGAGACTTCGCTCTCGATAGCTGCGAGCTCTTCTCTAACCACCGATGAGTATGCGTGAGGGTATGTTGACTGGAACGCAAGCCAGCCGCCGTAACGCTTCACCAGCTCACCGTTCGCGAAATTCGTACATCCTGTAACGTCAGTTTGTTGGTCGGTGTACGACTTCCACACACCGTCGGGGCGGGTAGCCGCGTAGTTTTGAAAGAACTCGACATCAGCTGCGCTTCCACGGCGCCGCGCAAGGGACAGAAAGAACTTCGGGTCTGGTTCGGCGAGAAGAACCTCTTCCCGATTGAGGATGATGCCGGGAAGTCTGTGCGTGAGAGACTTGAACGCCACGTCAGAAAGCCCTTCGATGAGAGATTCGTTGCCTGCTTCTCGCAACAGGCTCGATCGGACAGCGAGTGCCGCATCGAATAGCTTGCCGACCGTGGCGCCGGGTTTCCTCGATTCCAGAGCGGACAGCGCTTCGCCGTATGCCTGAATTTCGGGCGCGGTCAACTCGGCGACTTTCGCCCGGGCTAGCAGGAACGTGAGCAGAATTGCGAGCATCGAATGGTTCGGCTGCAACGGCGATGAGGATAGCCCGCTGTCGGGCTGAAGCGCCGAAGAATCTTCTGGGCCGCCGCGTTTCGATCGACATTGCGCGAAAAGTCTCCTCGCCGCCCGTACGTGCCCCTCAAATCAATCCGTGAACCATTGGGCATTTCACTACAGCTTCTCGACGACGGCGCCCAACACGAACGTCGCGTACAAGTCGCGAAACTCGGCCAGGGGCACGGCCGGCGTTGGCGCGCGGTCGGAGAGGCGGTTGTAGAGATCGCGGACGGTTTCGCGGCGCTCGCTGAGGAGGTCGGCGGTGACGTCGCCTTTGAGCGTGAAGAGGCGGACGAAGTCGCCGTGCGGAAAGCGGAGTGGGCAGCGCAGCTCGTCTGTGCGCGGGTTCCACTGGCCGATGACGACGTCGTCTTCGGTGCCGTCGGGTTCGTTGCGCAGGCAGATCACGAGCTCTGATTCGATGGCTTGCTCGCTCGTCGTCGTGTCGTCGAAGGCGGCGGACGCATTCAGCGGGACTTCGAGGTCGCGGTCCTGATGAAACTCCTGGCGGATCACTACGATGAGCGGGTCTGCGCCGTCGATGGGAGTTGCTTCGACATCGCCCGGCGCGAACGGCACGATCTCGCCAACGTCGATCTCTTCCAGTCCCTTCAGCGACACCATGCCGACGAGGCGGACTCCGATGTACTCCAGTCCTGTCAGAGATGGCGCGAATCCGATGTATGTCGCCCACGCCGAGCGCAATCGGTACAACTGCTGCCCCTCGGACGCCAGATCGTTCGACAGCTCCTGCAGCAGCGAGAAGGAAGCCACGATCCCTTCGTTGACGAGGTGGCCGCTGGCATTCACGTAGGCGTAGAACTCACGGGCATGCTGCGTGTGGTCGATGACGTCGACGCCTTTCGCGAGCGGTGCGAAGAACGCCTGCACCTTCCCCGATTCGTAGCCGTGCGTGAGAAGAAACGAAGCAAACTCCTCGAGCTCCTTGTTGGCCTTGCCGGTCGTGAGGCGCGAAAGCTCGACGATGCCCGGCCCGTAAAACTCCGTGATCCGCTCGTTGCCGCTTCCCTTCATCGGCAGCAGCCGGTAATAGCCATAGTTGAGCGCAATGCGCAGCCCCTTGTTGAACGCGAAACCTTTGCGGCGGACGTCGGCGTAGCAGCGCTGAATCTCCACGGCCGCGCGCACCAGCCGTAGCGCGCGCCGCGTCGTGTAGAAGGCGCCGTCGCCGAGGAACTTCTCGAATTGGAGGAGGTGCCGGCCGGCGATCGAATCGAGTTTGCGTTGGAACAGAAGCATCTGCCGGTAGGAGCTGATCTCCTCCTTCCGCCCGCCGCGGCGGATGTTGCCGAGCGTCTCGGTGAAGTTGGAGATGTCGTAGATCAGTCCGAAGCGATGCACCATCGGATCGACCACGCCCGGACGGCCGAAATCCATCGGCCGCGTCGAGCGGGAGTAGAGCGTGGCCCGCTTGTCGGCCGAAACGACCTGATTGTCTGAGCGCACAGTCATCATCGTGATGCCGCGGCGCAACTGGTTAAGGATGGCGAACTCGCGGATCCGCCGTGCGATGAGTTGGAATTGCTCGCGGTCCTCGCGCGTCACCGCCGACTGAACCGCATTCTGCTCGAACAGGAAATTCTGAAAGCGCGTGTCGAGCAGAAGCGCGATCGTGATTCCCTGGTCGGGTGCGGCACCGAAGAGCGGCAGTGCCGCGCGAAAGGTACGATCGCGCTGGAGCAGGTCGAGCGCGGTCTCGCGCATCCGCTCGACCGAGTCGCGGAACGCCTGGAAATCGCGACGCAGATAGCCGTTGACGAACGAGCGCAACTCGCGCAAATCGGGACCGATGAACTCCTCGGTCAGGATGAGCACGTCGTCGGTGAGGAGCTTGAAGAACTGCAGGCTGCGCTGTTCCTCGCCGTCGAGAATCGACGACGCTTTCGTGGCCAGTTGCGCCATTCCTTCGCGCGTATCGTTCGCCCACTTGGCGTAGATCCGGTACTTGAAGGCATCGCCCTGGGTCTTGCCGGTCGCCGCATCATAGAGACTGACGCGCCTGGGGATCGACGACAGTTGCCGCGCCAGATCGAACGAATGGGCGAGCCAGAAGACGGCGTGGTAGTCGCTGAGAAGGTTCGACATCAACGCGTTCTCGGCCATGCGCAGGAGCTGCGTCATGTACACGCCGTTCGCGATCTGGGCCTTTTCCTTTGCCGCGGGCTGCCGGCCGGCCAGCCAGGCAATCTCATCGGAGAGCCAGCGGTCGAGCTTCGCGTCCAGCTCGCGCAACACCGGCACGTCGGCGACAGGGAAACCCATCGCCGGCTCCTGCGTCTCGTCCGCCGGGAAGATCTTGAACGGCCTCGGCAGCAGCGTATCCGCCCGCGGGAAAATCTCCTCCAACGTCCGCCCTAACTCGCTGCCGAGGAGGAACGTGGCGGTATCGGACCGCGAGGCGAGGTACGTCTCGAGGGGTGAAGCCATTGGACGCGGGGAGAATTATGGTCGAAGAGGACGCTTGGACAAAGCAAAGGCGGAAGGTTGGATTTTCGACTTCATGCAACCCAGTCCCGGCGAGCACGTAATCTTCAACATCCCGGCTCTCTCGACTAAACTTCAACCATGTCCTCCGCACTCCTCCCCGCCACCTGCGCACGCTGCAATGGATCGGGCTGGGTTCCGCTCTCCGGCGACTCGTTGCGCGTGGAGCCGTGCGGATGTCAGGGAGATTTGCGGCGGCGGCAGCGCATTTCCGCGTCGAACATTCCGCGCCGCTACTATCCGCACTGCACGATCGAGACGTTCTACGACAAGAACAACGCCATCCTGAAGTCCGCGCGGAATCGCGTGCGCGAGTTCGTCGACTCCTGGCCGATGACCAACGAAGGACGCGGCCTGCTGCTCATGGGCGGCTGCGGCGCGGGGAAGACGCATCTCGCTGTCGCAGCGCTGGTCGAGATCATTCACAGTGGCAAACCGGGGCGTGTGCTCTTCTGCAACTTCCAGGAGCTGATCCAGGACATTCAGGCCAGCTTCGATGCCGACGCCGCCGTGGGCAAGTCGGAAATCCTCCGCCCGCTGCTGGAAGCGGACCTCCTCGTTCTCGACGAGCTCGGATCGGTGAAGCCGACGCAGTTCGTGCAGGATCTTCTTTACTATGTGATCAATAGCCGCTACAACACCGTGCGTCCCACGATTTTCACGACCAACGCGACCGACGAGCCCGGCGCCGACGGTCAGCGGCTGGTGGACAAGATCGGCGAGCGGTTACGCAGCCGGCTCTACGAGATGACCGAGCAAATCGTGATCAAGGGCGTCCCCGATCACCGCAGCGCGAACAAACAGAGCGGCAACATCCTGTGAAACGCAACATAACCGACGTTCTCCGCCGCGGGCTCGATACGACCATCGCCAACTGGCCGGTCATCGTATTGCGCATCGCCGAGAGCCTCGTGTTTGCCGCGATTGTCATCGCCGGGATTCTGGCTGCAATCGTGCCCGCCATCGTTGCGGCCGGCTTGTCGGCCGACGACATCAGGAATTCGTCCGATCCCGGCGGCGCGGTCGTCGAGTG
>DATLVW010000817.1:0-3915 GCA_035577085.1 Thermoanaerobaculia bacterium | reverse complement strand
CGGTCTTTCCGGGTATTTGGCCGGCCGCGGCATCATCTTCAACGGCATCGGGCTTCTGTCGATGGCCCTCAACTTCCAGACTCTCTCGTCATCGGCCACCAACGATTCGGCGTATCCATGGAACGTTCCGACGTACATGGCCATCGCCTACTACCATCACAAACTCTCGCCCGAGCTGCAGAAGGCAATCGACGGTTGTCAGGGCAATCCGAACGCGCCCTGTGCCCCGCTGGTGCAGGCGGAGCAGTGGGCCATCACCGACTACGCCGCCGCGCTCTCCCGTGCCGACTCGATGTCGCCGCAGGAGCATCAATCGGTCGTCGACAAACTCTCGCAATACACCGGCCTTTCGAAGCAGGTGATCGAGGAGTTCAATCTGCGCATCGATGTCGGCACATTCGATCACTATCTGCTGCTCGATCAGCGGATGCGCGTCGGTCGACTGGACGGACGTTTCAAGCTTCCTGAGCCGGGCTTCCCCGGCGGGCGAGGCGGCGGCGGTGGCGGCGGCGCCGACCCGGCGTCGACCGCGACGACGGGCCCGTTCACGATGGCGTTCAACAACTACATGCGCACGGAGCTCAATTACAAGACCGAGACTCCTTACTACACTTCGGCGCAGCAATCGGGAATGTTCCGGTGGTCATCGTCCGGCGCAACGCCCGCTCCCGGCGGCAACCAGGGCTTTCAAGAGGAGGTCAGTCCTCTGCGCGCGGCCATCGTCGGCAATCCATTCCTGAAAGTCCTCGTCATGGAGGGCTATTACGACCTGGCCACGCCGTACTACCAGGCCGAATACACCATGCACGAACTGATGCTGCCGCCGGCCTATCGCTCCAACATCACTTACGAGCGCTACTGGTCAGGCCACATGGTCTACCTCGAACAGAAAGCGCACGCGAAGTTGCAGAAGGACTGGGACAACTTCATCGAACAGACGCAGGGGCATTGATCGAAGGGTCAGGTCTAAAGTCTAAAGTGCCGAGGACGATCGTCGCCAGGGCGATCAAGCGTCTTCGGCACTTTAGACTTTAGACCTGACCCCACTTACGGGAGCAACGTTCATGACCGCAGTTCAATCGGATGCGCTCGTCTTTTTCGGGGCGACGGGCGATCTTGCCTACAAGATGATCTTCCCTGCCTTGCAGGCGATGATCAAACGCGGCAACCTGAACGTGCCGGTGATCGGAGTGGCCAAAGCGGGGTGGTCTCTCGATCAATTGCGCGAGCGGGCTCGGGCCAGTCTGACCGAGCACGGCGGCGGTGTCGACGAGGAGGCCTTCGCGAAACTCGTCGCGCAACTGCAATATATCGATGGCGATTACAAGGACGACGCCACCTTCGACCATCTGCGTCAGGCGCTCGGCAGCGCGGAGCATCCGCTGCACTATCTGGCTATTCCTTCCAGCATGTTCGCCGCGGTGGCGAAACAGCTCGGGCGCTCCGGCTGCGCGAAGGGGGCCCGCGTCGTCATCGAGAAACCGTTCGGGCGCAACTTGGCCACGGCGCTCGAGCTCAACGCCGCGCTGCTCACCGTCTTCGACGAGCGGGCCATCTTCCGCGTCGATCACTTCCTCGGCAAGGAGCCGGTGCAGAACCTCCTCTACTTCCGCTTTGCCAACTCCTTTCTGGAGCCGGTCTGGAACCGCAATTTCGTGCGCAGCGTTCAGATCACGATGGCCGAGGACTTCGGGATTCAGGGTCGCGGTGCGATGTATGAGGAGACCGGCGCCATCCGCGACGTTGTGCAGAACCACCTGCTTCAGGTCGTGGCCAGTCTGGCCATGGAGGCGCCGCAGAGCGGGACGGCGGAAGAGGTCCGCGATGCGCGCGCAAGAATCCTGAATGCGATCCAGCCGATCGATCCGGCCAACGTCGTTCTCGGCCAGTTCCGCGGCTACCATGATGAGAAAGGCGTTGCTCCCGATTCGAAGACCGAAACCTTCGCGGCATTGCGCCTCGAGATCGCCAGTTGGCGATGGGCCGGCGTCCCCTTCTACATCCGCGCAGGGAAGTCGTTACCGGTCACGTGCACCGAGGTGCTCGTCGAGCTGGAGCCGCCGCCACTGACGATCTTCCGCGGTGACACGGTCACGCCCGACAGCGCGAACTACGTCCGTTTCCGGCTCGGCCCCGACGTTGCCATCGCCCTCGGCGTACGCTCGAAAGTGCCCGGTGAAGGGATGGCCGGCCAGAACGTCGAGCTCCTCGCCGTGAGCAAGGTGCAGGGTCAGCTCGGTCCTTACGAGCGTCTGCTCGGCGATGCCATGAAAGGGGACGCTACCCTCTTCGCACGCGAGGACATGGTCGAAGCCGAATGGCGCGTCGTCGATCCGATCATCGAGCACAACATCCCGGTTCACGAGTACGAACCCGGCACCTGGGGCCCCGACGAATCGCAGCGCATCATTCCGGGTCGCTCGTGGCACGAGCCGGTTCTGACTCCGTGAAAACAACAAACGCGGTCTTCAGGGACCGGAGGAAGGTGAGGATCCTCTGAAGTCGAAGATCGATGATGTTCTCGTCCCATTTGCTTTCACTCCACAGCGGGTAGAACTCCTCGGTGTTCCGGGAGCACCGAGGTAACCTCGGGCCCGAGGCGTGCAGATTCGTCGCGACCGTTCTTGCTTGCGATGAAGGAACGCCGTACCCTCGGAGGTGATCCGTTGCTGACTCATGCGAACGAGCAAGGAAGGTCGAAGAGGAATCCGCGACCGAACGTGCACTTGCGACGTTTCAGATCTTAGCTAGTGCAAGATCATGAATCCGATATGCCAATCTCTCTAAGGAACGACGAAATCGGCAAGCAGACAGCGGTCCGTCACGGCTGGAGGCTGAACACCCACATGAGCCGGAAGGCTGTCGAGATCGGCAATCGCAATCGAAACGATGCGACTGTCGCGAAGGTGGCGGACGGGGTTGGCATGCGCATCAATGCGCTGGCCGATAACGGTCAGAGTCTTGATTCAGCCTTCGAGGTGTCTAAACACCTCTATCAATATGGGCAGCGAGCAACTGGAGAGACCCACGGCGTTGTTTTGACAAAAAGCCACATCGTTCGACTGATCCTCGATTTGGCGAACTACAGCTCCGACCGCAACCTCACGAAACTGCGCCTGCTCGAGCATTCCTGCGGCGAGGGGGCGTTCCTTGTCGAAGCAGTGCGCCGTCTCCTCGCTTCTGCAAAACGGCACAGAGCCCATCCAACTGAACTACGTGACGCGATACGCGCTTACGATATCGACAGCGTTTCGGTCACGAACACTCGCGATTCCATCCGACAGACGCTCATCGAGAGCGGTGTCGATCACGATACTGCCGAGACACTCGTTGGAACGTGGATTCGGCACGGCGACTTTCTGCTCGCATCCATCGACGAACTGTTCGACGTGATCGTGGGAAATCCGCCCTATGTTCGCATCGAACAACTGGACCAAGAGTTACAAACGCTCTATCGGAGCAGGTTTGAGACGCTCTTCGATCGCGCCGACTTGTACGTCGCGTTCATCGAGAGGTCACTCGAGCTGCTGTCGCTGACGGGAGTGCTGTCCTTTATCTGTGCCGATCGATGGACGTTGAACCGCTATGGTGCGCCTTTGCGTGGCCTCATCTCGCGCGAGTACGGCGTAAAGGTATATGTCGACCTCCATCATGCGTCGCCTTTCGAATCAGATGTTATCGCCTATCCGTCAATTCTCGCCTTGGAGCGCAGGAAGGCCGAACATGTCGTGTTTGCGACCCTGAGCGAAGGCTCAGCGCGAGAATGCCGAGCTCTTACGACGCTGCTCGAAGAGGGTAGCCAGACTTCTACGACGAGAGGGTTGCATGTTTCTCGGTATGAACGGTGGTTTGAATCAGATGAGCCGTGGGTTCTGGGCACGCCGAAGCACTTGGTAGCACTTCGAGATCTCGAGG
>DATLVW010000816.1:0-8961 GCA_035577085.1 Thermoanaerobaculia bacterium | reverse complement strand
CGGCTACGTGCGCGCTCTGGATTTTTTCGCTGCCGAGGAGGTCGGCGATCGTTCGGGCGACTTTGAGCACGCGGTCGTGTGCGCGAACGGAGAGCCCGAGGTGCGTGAGGGCCTGGTCGAGAATACGGCGCGACGCGGGGTCGAGCTCGCAGTATTTTCGCATCGCCCGTGACGTCATCTCGGCGTTCGACTTCCACGAAACGCGCGCAAAGCGCTGCCGTTGAATCTCTCGCGCCGCTTCGACGCGATCGCGGATCGACGATGAATTCTCGCCCGGCGTAAACGTCGAGATCTCCTCGACGGCGAGCGCCGGGACTTCGACCTGAAGATCGATCCGGTCGAGCAGCGGACCGGAAATCTTGCCGAGGTAGCGCGCGATCTGTCCCGGCGAGCAAATGCACTGGCGCCGCGAGTCATTGAAGTACCCGCACGCACACGGATTCAGCGCGGCAGCGAGCGTGAAGCGCGACGGGAACGTCAGCGTCCTCTGCACGCGCGCGATCGTGACGTGCCCATCCTCCATCGGTTGCCGCAATACTTCGAGAGTCGTGCGCTGAAACTCGGCGAGCTCGTCGAGAAAGAGCACTCCGTGATTGGCGAGGCTTACTTCACCGGGCCGCGGCAGCGATGCACCGCCGACGAGACCCGCCACGGAAATGGTGTGATGCGGCGCGCGAAACGGACGGACGGTAATCAGGCCGGCACCGGCAGGCAGCGTTCCGGCCACTGAATGAATCTTCGTTGTCGTGATCGACTCATCGAGCGACAAGCGCGGAAGGATCGAGGGCAACCGTCGCGCCAGCATCGTTTTCCCCGATCCCGGCGGTCCGATCATGAGGATGTTGTGACCGCCGGCCGCGGCGATCTCGAGGGCGCGCTTCGCCTGCAGTTGTCCTCGAACATCCGAAAAGTCGGGAACCTCGCGCACCGGCTCGAACACGGGCGCCGAAACGGCGCGCTCGATGACGACGTCGCCGGTGAGGTGCCGGAGCAACTCTGGCAGATGATTCGCGCCGCAGACGCGGACCGACTCCACGGCAGCAGCTTCGCTAGCGTTGCCGGCCGGAACGATCAGCTCGCGCAGCTCCTCGTCGTGCGCGAACGACGCTGAGATCGCGAGCGTCCCGCGAACCGGCACGATCGCGCCATCGAGCGAGAGCTCGCCGACGAACAGCCGCCCGGCGACAAGATCCGGCGGCAGAAACTCGGCGACGACCAGGATGCCGATGGCGATCGGAAGGTCGAAGGCGGACCCTTCCTTCTTCACATCGGCGGGCGACAGGTTTACGGTGAAATGGCGCTGTGGCAGCCAGTAGCCGCAATGGCGCAGCGCGGAACGGACGCGCGAATACGCCTCGCGCACAGCGGCGTCCGGAAGTCCGACCAGCGTGAAACCTGGCGTGTCGGCTTTGCGAGCATCGACTTCGACAACAATTCGTACTGCATCAATCCCGAGGGTCGCGGCACTCCATACTTTGGCGAGCATGGCGGGTTGCGACCACGCGGAAGTCCCGCACCGAGGCTACCTCGGCTAGCGAGCGATGGCAAGTGGTGTGATACAACGCCCGCCGGAGGCAGCATGCAAATCGTCTTTCCGCATCACACCGACAGAGCCAGCGCACGTCGCAAGATCGAGGCGCGCCTGGAGGAGCTTCTCGGCCAGCACGGCCACTACCTGACCGACATCACCCAGCATTGGGAAGGCGACCGTCTCGTCTTTTCCGGTTCCGCAAAAGGCTTCAAAGCGAATGGATCCGTCGAAGTCACTGACTCCGATGTGATCGTCGACGGCAAGCTCCCACTCATCGCACGGCCGTTCGAGTCGCGTATCAAGAGCACGATCGAGCACGAGGCCGCGGCGATGTTTCCTGCGGCGTAGGACGTCGAAGGATTTCAAACTTCGCGGATCGTGTTCGTCCGGCGCGAGCGATCGTGATTAAAAGACCCTCGAACGAGATCTCCGTATTTTGATCTTGCAGCGGCTTCGGCGGCTCTCACGACGACAGCAATCGAGGGACGGTCTGGGTACCAAACTCACCTCCCGAACGCGCGGCGCAGCGCCGACCGTGCGGCCCAGTAGCCGCACATGCCGTGCACTCCCCCGCCCGGCGGCGTCGAGCTGGAGGCGAGGTAGACTCCCTTGTTCGGCGTCGCGTATGGATCGCGGCTGAGAAACGGTCGCGCCAGGATCTGCGTGAGGTTGTTTGCGCCGCCGGAGATATCGCCGCCGACGAAGTTCGCGTTGTAGGACTCGTATGCTGCCGTATTGATCGTGTGACGCGCCAGGATCCGTTCGCGAAATCCGGGTGCGAAGCGCTCGATCTGTTGCTCGATCGCCTCGGTCATGTCTTCGGTCGAGCCATGTGGCACGTGGCAGTAGCCCCATCCGGTGTGCTTCCCCGCCGGCGCGCGCGTGTCGTCGAACAAACTCTGCTGCGCGACGAGAACGAAGGGCCGGTTGGTGCTGCGTCCCTGCCAGATCGTTCGCTCGTGATCGGCGATCTCCTCGATCGTGCCGCCAACGTGAACCGTCGCGGCTTGCCGGCACTCCTCGGCGCGCCAGGGGATCGGCCCGTCCAGCGCCCAATCGACTTTGAAGACACCAGGACCGTAGCGGAAACGGCGCAGACGCTTGGCGTACGACGGCGGCAGATCATCGCCCGCGATCGCAGCAAGCTGGCGCGGCGTGACATCGAAGAGAACGACGCGCGACTTCGGAAGATCGCTCATCGTGCGTACCGGCGACGATGTCCGGATCGTGCCGCCGAGAGAGCAGAAGTAGCTGGACAGCGCATCGGTGATGGCGCTCGAGCCCCCTTTCGCGCACGGCCAGCCGACAGCGTGTCCGGCCACTGCCAGCACGAGTCCGAACGATGCGGAGCCGGCGGCTTCGAGCGGCAGAAACGAATGCGCCCCGCATCCGCCAAAGAGAGCACGAGCACGTTCGCTGCGAAATCGGTTAGCGATGGCGAGCGCGGAACGAAGTCCGGCCAGTCCGAACCGTGCCATGAGCAGCGGATGCCGCGGCACGATCGGCATCGGACGCAGGATCTCTGCAAAGAGCTCCTCGGCGTTCCCGGCCAGCGGTGCCATGAGGCGCCGATACGAATCGCCATCTTCGCCAAGGGTGGCCGCCGTCTTTTCGATCGACAGCTCCATCACCGCAGCCGATCCGTCGTCGAGCGGATGCGAGATCGCGTAAGGCGAGTAACGCCACTCCAGCCCATGATCCTTCAGCGGCAGCGTCGGGAAGAAAGGCGAGACGAGCGCCATCGGATGAATGGCCGAACAGACATCGTGCCGAAACCCCGGCAGCGTCAACTCCTCGGTGCGCGTGCCGCCCCCGATGCTTTCGTGCGCCTCGAGCACGAGGACGTGTAGTCCCTCGCGGGCCAGCACGATCGCGGCCGAGAGCCCGTTCGGCCCGGAGCCGACGACAACGGCATCGAATTCAGTCACGGGAGCAGTCTTATCACGCGAAGGCGCGAAGACGCGAAGTGGCCACATAACTCCTTCGCGGCTTCGCGTCTTCGCGTGAGCGGCTTCGCGTGAGCGGCTTCGCGTCTTCGCGTGAGCGAACTACACTGCGCGGCGATGCCGGGACTGACTGACGAATCGCCGCAGGCGCGCCGCATCGCTGCCATCGCGTTGGGCAAGCGCGGGGGGCCGGGTGCGGTGGCGGCGTTGCGCGCGGCGCTGGCGCGCGAGGATGTGTTGTGGGTCCGATCGTCCATGGTCCTGGCGTTGGGCAAGATCGGTGACGACGACGCGCGCGCGGCTCTTGCCGAGGTTGAGCCGCGCTCGGAGGCGGAGTCGGAGGCGTTGCGCAAGGCGCTCGATCGGGTGAGCGCGCCCGCGACCGGCTTCGCATGGCGCAGCGATGTGACGAACGATCGGCTGTTCGCAAGCGTGCCGCTCGGACTGGAAGACGTTGCCATCGCCGAGGCGGCGGAACGAAAGATCGAGGCGAGCCTCGTGCGGCGAGGAGTGATCGCGTTGCGCGCTCCCATGCCGGGACTTCGCAACGCGCTTCGCTGCGCGTACGACGTGCGCTTTCTAGTCGCCGAGGGGGCGGCCGGCGCGTTTGCAGAGACGATCGCCAGAGCGCAAGTACCGTGGCGTGAATGGATCCACAGCGAATCGAATGCACTCCCCTATCGATTCTCACTGGAGAACGTGCGCGTCACAAGGCAGCAGTTCAGCGACGTGCTGCGATTGGCGCGGGAGACCTTCGCGCCCCTCGGGCTCATCGACTCGCCCTCGAACTACGCGGCGATGCTTCGCGTGGAAGCGGATGCGGATGCCACGCGCATCTGGTTCGTGCCGACGTTCGAGCCTGATGAGCGCTTTGCGTACCGGATCGCCGACGTCGGCGCTTCGATCAATCCGGTAGTGGGTGCCTGCCTGGCGCGGCTCGTTCGCGGCAAGGCGTCGCGCGTCGTCGTCGATCCGACTTGCGGCAGTGGGACGCTCTTGATCGAACGGGCGCTGCTCGATTCCGATGTGCTGCTCTCCGGCATCGACATCAGTCCGACGGCGATCCGTGTCGCGACCGGCAACGTCATCGCCGCGAAGCTGGCCGCGCGGATTGCCATTCGACAGGCGGATGGCGGCGACTCTGCTGCGTGGCCTGATCGCTGCGATGAAGTGCTGGCGAACTTCCCGTTCGGAAACCGCACTGAGGATCGCAATCTCGATGGACTTTACCGACGCGTCGTCCGCAACATCGGGCGCACGCTTGCGCCAGGTGGGCGCGCGCTGCTGTACACCGCGCACACCAAGACATTGATCGCGCTTCTCCGCCGCACGCCGCAGCTTGCCGTGCGCGAAGAGCGGCGCGTCGAGAGCGGCGGATTGCAGGTCGGGCTATGGTTGCTGGAGAAGCGATGATCGACGAGGCCCTGCGAAAGCGGCTCGTCGCATTTCTGCAGCCGCTTTATCAAGACCTCGACGGTGTGTCGCGCTTCGAGGAGATCGAACGCGTCGCGGCCATCGCGCGGCGGCTCTACACGCCGGCGTCAAACGATGCTCGTGCGTTCGAACTGCTGTTGCTCTTTCACGGCCTGGGCAAATGGATCGAGAAGATCGGCAACCGCTCGCGCGCGGTGCTGGTGACCGGCCTTTCCGATGATGAGCTTCGCGCTCTCGCCGGCTCCATTCGCCGGCTCGATGCTCCGTCGAGCGATGCCGAGCGTGCTCTTGCTGCCGCGATCGTGATCGATTCCGCCGGTGTGCGAGGACTTGCGGAACGGCTCTCGCGTGCGCGCCGCGAGGGAAGCTCGGTGATGGACGTCGTCCGCGATGCGCTGGCTGACGCGATCGTGCCGGAGTGGATGCCGGAGGCGGGACGGAAGTGGCTGTTGGCGCGATACGAGGCACGCCGGGAGATGTGCCGGGGAATCCTTCGGGAGATGTCCTTAGAGGATTTGGACCTGTAAACTTCCCCCATCCATGATCAAACAAGTCGCGCTCTACGGAGCCATTGGCGGCGTCCTCATCGCGCTGCTGAAGGTCATCGAGTACAAGCACTTCGTCCAAGAGTATCCGGGCGAGATCTATGGCGGGCTCGTCGCCCTCGTCTTCACCGCCCTCGGCATCTACTTCGGACTGCGATGGACGCGCGCGAAGCAGGTCGTGGTCATCCGCGAAGTGCCGGTGGAGGTGCGAACGGACGGACCGTTCGTGCTCAACGCCGAGAAACTGAAGGAGATCGGCCTCACTGCGCGCGAGCACGAGATCCTCGCTCACATCGCACAGGGGCTCAGCAACCGCGAGATCGGCGAAAAGCTCTTCGTCTCCGAGAACACCGTGAAGACGCATTCCTCGCGGCTGTTCGAGAAGATGCAGGTCAATCGTCGCGTCCAGGCAGTGCAGAAAGGCAAAGAATTCGGCCTGATCCCCTGATTCATACTTTCGTTGACCCGAAAATCACCTGAACGGGCGACTGCGCGATGCCTCGCCCGGACGTACCTTGCGCCGCGAAAGGAAACTCACATGAAACGAATCGTCCTCATCTTCGGTCTCATCTCCGGCGTCATCTCCTCGGCCCTGATGTTTCTCACCCTCCCCCTCCTCCACAGCGGTAAGGTTACCTTCGACAACGGCGAGATCATCGGCTACACGGCGATCTTCCTGTCGTTGCTGCTGGTCTTCTTCGGCATCCGCTCGTACCGCGAGAACGCCGGCGGCACGATCACCTTTGGCCGCGCCTTCAGCGTCGGCATCCTCATCACGCTGATCTCGTGCGTGTTCTACGTGGCGTCATGGGAGGTCATCTACTTCAAGTTCATGCCGAACTTCGCCGATAAATACTCCGCTCACGTCATCAGCGAAATGCGCGCGAAAGGTGCCACCGACGCCGACATCGCCGCGAAGAAGGTCGAGATGGTGAAGATGAAGGCGATGCTGGACAACCCGCTGCTCAACGCCGCCATGACCTTCATCGAATCGTTTCCGGTCGGCCTGATCATGACGCTGGTATCGGCGGGGATTCTGCGACGACGGCGCGCGCCGCCGGCCTTGGCGGTGGCTCAAGCGATCTAGTCCGATCGCTCAATGCCGGCCGGCACTCAAAGAATTCAGCGGCGAGTGCCGGCTGGTTTCGCGTTTATTCGACCTCGTCCAGAGGCATCGCCCGCAACGAAATCAGAGCTTCTGTCCAATCGCAGTCTGACCTCGGAGTAGGAAGGTCTTTGGGTATCTCCCTTCTCCGCAGATCTTGAAGGAGCCGAAGTCTTTGACCCACTGGCCGTCCGGTGCTTCCGGCTCTGACTCTCGCCAGAGTTTGAGTTGGTAGAGGTCTTCGACGGTGATCTTGCGGTCGCGGAGGCGCTCGAAGAGATGATCGCGCAACGCGGGCGGAAGATTGGTCCACTGAATCCGAGGCAATGGGATTCCTAGGGCTCGCCGAAAGTCATCCGTGCCAGTTCTTCTTTGAGGCTCTTCTGCTCCGCTGGATCGGAGGTGCGGGCCAGCCGGTCGGCAATGTCGAAGAAGTCAGCCTTCTCGCGCTCCTTTGCCTCGAGTCCGCTTTCAATCAGATCGACGATGACGCGGTTTGCGCTGGTGCGGCTTCGTTTCGCGAGCGCCTGGACTCGCCGTGCGACCTGCGAAGGGAGGCTGACACTCTGGCGGACGCTCTTCTGTGACTGGGTCATGTCTCATCTTACACCGGGATGCACCATCTTGCACCAGCACACGACGAAGCTGCTAGTGTGGCGCAACCGACCTAGCGAAACCTTTTGACCACAGAGACACAGAGGTCACAGAGGATGCCGTTCAACTCTGTGTCCTCAGTGTCTCTGTGGTTCAACAGGCGGCTAAATCACATACGTCACCAACAACACGACATAGAGCAGCGGGAACAGCCAGGCGCAAACGCGATCGAGCAGACGCTGTGCGCTTTCTTTGCCCGCGTATCCCAGGTTGATCGCGACGATTGTCTGCAACGTTGCGATGAAGATGCAGCTCAAGCTCACGACGATCAGGCGGTCCGACATCGTGGTCGAGTTGGTGTCGGGCAGCATGTTGTTGATGGCGAAGGTTGCTGCGGCGGCAGCGAATACCGAGCCGACGCAGAGGCTGATGCGGGGGCCTGTTTCCTTCGGCCGCACCCAGAACGCGAGCCACGAGATGATCGTGGCGATGAACAACGTGAAGAAAACCTTGAAGAAGCGCCCTATGTGTCCCGGCCGTTTGATGTCCACCGCCGACACGAATCGCGAGTACGACGACGCATTGCCGGTCGGCACCGAGGTGTCGCCGTAGTTGGTGGCGTACTTGTGCGAAGTTACGGAGACCGAAGTTCCGGCGACGCGCCAGCCGGGCACTTCGACCGTCGGGCTGGCGCTGCTGTTGGTCTTGTCCGGCACATAAACGAGCAGGTTGTCTTCGTTCTCGTTGTCCTCGATCTCGATCGTCAATTGGTGATCGTCGAGCGGGTACCGCCGCAAGTCCCAGAACTTCGTGATCGTGGCGAGAATGCGCGCGGACGCGTAATGCACGCCGCCATCGAGATCCTTCTTCACGATGCCTGTGCGCGACGTGATCCGCCCGTTGGCCAGGTCGAAGGTGTCGAACACCTTGGCGTCGCCCTTCCAGCGAAACCATACGTAGAAGTCGGCGGTGAACTGGTTCCCTTTGAGATCGAGCGCGAGGATCTGATTGACGTAAGTTCCGACCTCGACGCGGATCGGTCCCTTTTCGGCCGCAGCCTTCTCGTCGGGCGCTTTCTGCTCTGGGGCAGTTGATGTCGCCGCCGATGTTGTCGTCGGTGTCGCTGTCGCCGTTGCGGGCTTCTCGCCGGTAGTGGACTGGGCAAACACCGGGACAACGAAGAGAGAAACTGCGAGAACGAGCGCCGCGGCGCACCTGTTTTTCATGCAAAGGACCTCTCCAGACGAAGTTCCGACACCCTACCCTTCGCCTGCTCGCCGCGTCAATTGCTGAATTCGCTCGCGCTACACACCCTCGACGACGATCATGCTGGCCCGCGCGCATTCGTCGCGCACCTTCTTCGCCTCGGCATACTCCGGCGAATCGCGCCACGCCTTCGCCTTCTCCATCGAGTCAAACTCCAGGACGACGAGGCGACGCGGCTGCCATTCGCCGTCCAGCACCTCGCTCTTCCCGCCGCGCACGAGGTAACGGCCGCCGTGCGCCGCGATGGTGGCTGAAGCGAGGCGCTTGTAGTCCTCGTAGCGGGCGGGATCGAGCACTTCGATGTCGACGATGATCAATGCGGGCATTGAGAAATGATCTCACGACTGGCGGGTGCCGATTGAGCTTCAGGGAACCCAGCCTGGGGAGGACGTGTCCTACGCGGTATTGCCAAGCACCTTCAACCACCGCAGATGGGCGAGAAATGCTCCGGTGATGGTCCTGTTCTCGCGATACGTCATTCCGTACTCCTCAGCCGTCGCCTTGATGATCTTCGTCAGTGCCGGGTAATGCACGTGGCAG
>DATLVW010000815.1:0-3700 GCA_035577085.1 Thermoanaerobaculia bacterium | reverse complement strand
GACGATTCGCGCCGGGCCGTGCGTGCGGCTCTGGCATTGATTGAGACGCTGGGCAAGCTGAGCGAGAAGATGGAAAGCGACCTCGGCGTGCGTCTGGCCGTGCGCGCCGGCGTACATACCGGAATCATCCTTGCCGAAACGGGACGCGACACCGTCGACGCCCGCGTGGCCGATAGCGACACGGTGATCACAGCCGCTCGCGTGCGTGAGCTGGCACCGCTCAACTCCGTCGTCGTCAGCGAGGCCACACGCGAACTGGTCGCGGACTACTTCGAAACCACGGAAAGCGAGAGCGTCACGGTCGGATCGTCCCGGCAGGTCTGGCAGACCTATCTCATCGTGCGCGACAGAGGATTTCAGAGCCGCGTGGAGGCCTCGGCCGCCACGAAGCGCTTGTCGGAGCTGGTGGGCCGCGAACAGGAGCTGGATCTTCTGGCTGACCACTGGCAGTCGGCGCAGAACGGCGACGGCCAGGTCGTCATGCTGCGCGCCGAGGCTGGATTTGGAAAGTCGAGGTTGATCGCGGAGCTCAAGTCACGGACCGCAGCCCAACCGCGCCATTGGATTGAGTGCCGCTGCTCTCCCTATCATCAGAACAGCGCGCTCTATCCGGTCGTTGGCGTCTTCCAGAAATGGCTCGGCCTGGAGACGAATGAGCCAGCCGAGGTGAAGTTGGCCAAGGTGGAGTCGAATCTGGCACGCTACGGCGGCGATCTCGAACAGAGCGTACCGTTGATCGCCTCGCTGCTCTCGATCCCATTCGAATCGAAATACAAACCGGCCGCTCTGAACTCGCGCGAGCAGAAGCAGGTCACGCTCGAGGTCATGGCCCAGATCGTGATCGATCAGGCGATGGAAAAACCGGTGGCGTTCGTCGTGGAAGACCTCCACTGGGTCGATCCTTCGACGATGGAGTTACTGGACATACTCGTGGAGCAGGCGGCGACGCTGCCGATCCTGGTCCTGTTCAGCTTCCGTCCCGAGCAGGTCGCTCCGCCGCAATGGCTGAACCGGGGGTACACCAGCCAGATCGCGCTCGACCGTCTCGACTGCGATGCGGTGCGCCGGATGACGCTCGTCCTCACCGGAGGCAAAGCGCTTCCGTCCGAGGTCTTTGACGAGATCTTCGCCAAGACCGAGGGAGTGCCGCTGTTCGTCGAGGACCTCACCAGGATGGTCATCGAATCCGGCATGCTCGAGGAGCGGGATGGCGAATACGCGCTGGTGGGGCCGTTCCAGTCGCTGGCCATTCCCGCCACTTTGCAGGAGACGCTGATGGCGCGTTTGGCGAAGCTGGCGACGGCCAAGCCTGTGGCGCAGGTGGGCGCCACGATCGGGCGCGAATTCGTCTTCGAGATGCTGCGCGACGTTGGCGGCTTCGATGACAAGCCGCTGCTCGAAGAGTTGAACAAGCTGGTCTCTGCCGGCCTGCTGCACCGGCGCGGCCTGCTGAGTCACGCCAAGTACATCTTCAAGCACGCACTGGTGCAGGAGGCGCTGCAGCAATCGCTGATGAAGAAGCAGCGCCGCCATTACCACAAGGTGATCGCCGAGATTCTCGAGGAGAAGTTCCATGCAGTCGCCGAGGGGCAGCCCGAGCTCGTCGCCTATCACTATGGTGAGGCGGCGATACACGCGAAGGCTGTCGAATACTGGCGTCGCGCCGCGGAGCGCGCGCTTGCATCATGCGCAAACCGCGAGGCTCTCAGTCACGCACGGCACGCGATCGAGACGCTACAACACTTGCCGGAGAGCGACGAGTCTCATGAGGCGGAACTGGCGCTGCGCGCGATCGAGGGACCTGCGCTCCTGGCGTTGAAGGGCTGGGCGGCGCCGGAGCTGGCGGACTGCTACCAACGCGCTCGCGAGGTCTGCGCCACGCTGCCCCGCACGCCGAAGCTCTTCAGCGTTCTTAGAGGCATTTGGACGAACGAAATGGTGTCGGCACATCTCCGTCAAGCGCTCGCTGTGGCTGAGGAGCTCTTCGTAATGGCTTCGGCGGCGGACAATGAGGATCTTCTGCTCGAGGCCCGGGGCGCGCTCTGCGACACCCTCTTCTGGCTCGGCCGTCCGGCGGAGTCGCGGGAGCAGGCCAGGCTCGGCTTCGAGCTTTACGACCTCGACCGCCATCACACGCCGCATTCGGTCGCGTACGGCGAAGATCCAGCCACGATGTTTTACACCTATTCGGCGCTGAGCCTCGCTCTCATGGGCCAGCCACGCCGTTCGCTGGAATTCACCCACGCCGCGATCGACACTCTGAGCCGCTTCTCGCACACGCACAGCCGCGCCTTTCTCATCTGCGGCATCGCGTGGAATTACATTCAGATGCGCGACATCGAGGCAACAGGTCGGTACGCGCAGATGCTGATCGACATTTCGGTCGAGAATCACTTCGACGCCTGGTTACCCATTGGTCAGGCAATGAAGGGATGGTCGATCGCTGCGTCCGGCAATCTGGAGGAAGGCGCCGCGCTGATGAAGAGTGGGAGGGAGCGATGGCACGCCACCGGCGCTGGGGTAAAGGCCTGTTTCTACCCCGCGCTCCTGGCGGATCTTCACGCGCGTGCGGGCGCGCTCGACGAGAGCGCCGAATGGGTAGCCATTGGCTTCGAGGCCGCTGCGGCATGCGACGACCGCTACTATTTCTCGGAGCTCCATCGAGTAAAAGGCGACATCCTGGCCGCGCG
The DNA here is from genome assembly GCA_035577085.1 of Thermoanaerobaculia bacterium. Taxonomy (GTDB): domain Bacteria; phylum Acidobacteriota; class Thermoanaerobaculia; order Gp7-AA8; family Gp7-AA8; genus JADGNZ01. Next base: position 1,010 of record DATLVW010000815.1, on the reverse strand, counting down.
CGGCCAAGCCGCCGATGCCTTCACTTCCTACGACGAGGCCTTATCGATCGCACGAGAACAGAGGGCCACGCTGCTCGAGCTGCGCGCAGCGACCGTCAAAGCGCGATTGCACATCGCCTGCGGTGAGGCCGATGCCGCCACCTCCCTACTGGCGCCGTTCCTGGCCACGTTTGACAGTAGCCTCGTCCTCCCAGACTTCATCGAAGCCGCAGGTGTCAATGCCGCAGCAAGCATAGGCGCGAGCGCATGATCGCCCGTCACATGTAACGAATCTGGTTGACCACAGAGACGGAGAGGTCGCAGAGTACGTGTTCATCTCTGTGGTCCGCGAGGAGGATCGAATAATGTCCACAAACGACAACTCGGACGTACCCGCGCTGTTCCGAATCAACGTCGAAGTAGGCGATCTCGACGCTGCCGTCGCGTTTTACGCAGCATTGTTCAACGTGCAGGGACGAAAACTTCCGGGATCACGCTGCTACTTCCAGTGCGGCCCGGTGACGCTCTCTGTGCTCGATGTGTCATCGGTGGGAACGCCTCATCCCGCTGCCAAGGCGCTCTACTTCACGGTCAGGAATCTCGACGCAGCATTCGAGCGCGCCAAGTCCCTCGGCTGCCTATCCCGCGAGAATGTTCACGATGCGCCCGGCGGCGGGATCATCGTCCGGCCTTGGGGCGAGCGCTCCTTCTACGCCGAGGACCCGTGGAAGAACCCTCTCTGTTTCGTCGACGAAGGAACCGTGTACCGCGGGTAGGCCTGTTGGTGTAGCGTTTCGATCATGATCCACGCAAGCTCCGCACAAGCCTTCGCCATTGCCCGGTACCGTGCGATGCACGAGTCGGGTTGCTTCGTCCTGCCGAATCCGTGGGACGTCGGAACCGCGCTCTATCTCCAGCACCTCGGGTTCGAGGCCCTTGCAACGACATCGGCCGGCGTCGCGTTCACCCGAGGATTGCCGGATACTGTGGCGGCCATCCCGCGCGATCTGATGCTCGAGCACATTCGCGAC
>DATLVW010000814.1:0-4087 GCA_035577085.1 Thermoanaerobaculia bacterium | reverse complement strand
CACGCATGCGCGCCGATGCGAGGCACGGCAATCGCGCGGCGAAGGAGCTCGTCGAACGGCAACGCGTCGCGCACCACCGGCGAATTCGTGACATCCCAGTGCACGTCATACACATGACCACCGCGGCGGAACGTCTGCTGCCGCACCGCCAGCGTGTCACCGCTCGTGATCTGCGATTCGTAGCCGAGCTGGTGCATCAGCGCACGCATCGCCTCGCGATCCTCTTCCGCAATCAGAAGGTCGGTATCCCCTCGGGGACGCAGCTCCGGCGCGTCATACACGTCGTACGCGAGACCGGTTCCCTTGATGATCAGGACACGAATATCTCGGGCAGCAAAGGCATCGAGAAGCGTGCGAACATCGACCAGCCGCAGCGTCTCCGCCGCGAAGGCCTGAATCGCTGTCCCGCGCAGCGTTGCGAGAAGTGGCCATGTCTCCCCTGCCGCGGAAAGCCGCGCGTAAACCAGCGGCGCGACGCCGTGCTGATCGAGCGCTTCCAACAATTTCGCTGCGTCGTCGCTCGATGCCTCGGGTGGCCAGGGCGCAGCCTCGCCGCGCAGCAGTGCGCGCAGCGGTGCCTGAAGGGATCGCGGAATCGGCGGCGGATCGGGAACGTCGGCCATCGGTGCGACTGCCAACCTCGGCTGCCGCCGCAATAGTTCACACGATGCTCGCGAGTGCGGCCTGGAGTTTGCTACTTGAAGTATCCAGGTATGTCCTCGATCGTCATTCTTCTCATTGCCGCCCTTGCAGTCATCGTCGCCATCGGCCTCGCGTACGTTCCCCTGAGTCTGCTCGTCGCACACATGGCCCGAAACCTGCGCGAATTCATCCAGCGCCAGCGCGAACGGCGCGTGGTTCATCGCGAAACGCCCGATCGCCGCAAAGTCACGCCATAAAGGCTCGCCACCACAGAGACACAGAGGTCACAGAGAACACCTTCACCTCTGTGACCTCTGTGTCTCTGTGGTTTGTTTTTGTCGTTACCCGCGCTTGGCAGCGACCGCCTTCTCGACAGCCGCTTTCAGCTTGGCGTCGCCCGGCATGACCGCGCCGATCTGGCGCCAGACGATCTTGCCGTCGCGGCCGATGAGCAGCGATGTCGGTAGCACCGTCGTCTGCAGCAGCGTGGCGATGCGTCCCTCGGGATCGACAGCGATCGGGTACGTGATCTTCTGTTCGGCGACGAACGTCTTCACCGCGGCCGCGTCACCCTCGTCGACGCTGACGCCGATCACCTTCAGGCCGCTTGCTGCGTACTGATTCTGCAGCGCCTGCAACTCCGGCGTCTCGAAGCGGCAGGGCCCGCACCACGTCGCCCATACGTTGAGAAAGACGACGTTGCCCTTCTCGGCGGCGAGGTCGAGCGGCTTGCCGTCGAGGTAGGCCGCCGCGTACGTAGGCATCGGATCGCCGACTTCGGTGCGCGCCGACTCCGGCTCGGCGCCTGTGGTGCTTGCGGTCGTCTGCGGCTTCGCGCCGGGTGTCTTCGACTTTGCCGCGGACTGCGTGGTTCCCGTAACGGGGGTCTCCTGTTTCGCACACGCCACCATGCCGGCGAGGCAGAGCGTGGTCAGCAGGGTTACTGTCGATTGCAGGGATCGTTTCATCATCATGTTCATCGTATGCGAGTGTCCATCGTGGCTAGTTGAATTCCGTCGTCGCCGCTCCATGCGGCGAGAATGTGTTCGTTTGCGATTGCGATGCGGGGAAACCCGAGGGTCATGCCCTTGCCGAGGACTTCCGGCTTGCCCAGCACTCCCGAAGCGCTGACGCGGCGGGCCATGACCTTCGAGAACACGCCGGCCCGCTCGACCCAGGTCACCATCGCGGAGGTGCCGTCGCCGAGGAGGACGAGGTCGACGCGGCCTGCGTCGTGCTCCGCGCCGGCGCGGATTGGCGCTCCGAACGTCACACCGCCATCGTGCGAGAACGCGACATTGACGACCTGGTTGCCGTTCGCCGCAGTGAACCACGCCACCGCCACGTTGTTGCCGCGCGCGTCGATGCGCGGACCGTTCACCGGACACCCTTTGATCAGCCAGCCGTCGGCATGGACCGGCGTGCTATGCGCGCTCGCTTGCGGCGGGGCAACGACGATGTCGCGGATCTCTTTCTCCGATCGGTCGCGGTAAGCCATCAGCGGCCCGCGCGACGTCATCACCATCGATGTCTGGCAACAATCGCAGACGCGTCCGTCGACGAGCACTTCATCCGTCAGCGATCCCGTCGCCGTCATCGTTGCGGCGCGCAGCTGCGTGTCTCCCGAGCCTTCGTGCGCGCTGGCGCGGCCGTCGAGCCATGCGATGCGCGCGGTTCCGTTTGCGAGAGGGAGGATCGATACGAAACCGAACTCGCGCTCCATCACCGGATGCGGCGTCACCGGCTTGCTCCATGTCGCGCCGCCGTCGGACGATCGGGCCAGAAGAATCTGCGCCCCCTCCTCACCCACCCCTTCGCGCCACTGCGCAATGACCGCGCGTCCGGAGACAGCGATCGATGGATAGTCCGCGCGGTTGTCCAACACGCGGCCGTGAGCGACAACCGTAGTCTTCGACCACTTCGCGCCATCGTAGCGCGCGAAGTTGAACGACTTCGTGTGGCGATCGAACCACGAAACGTCGAAACCGCCGCTGCCGTCGGCAACGACATAAGGCGCCGACGTCGTATGCCCGAACGGAAACGCAACCGGAGCCACAGCCGTCGATGGAGGCAGTGGCGCGACGCTGAGGAGCAGCAGAACGGAGAGCGCGATCAGCGATCTCATAGCCCTTCTCCCGGCTTGGTTGGCTCCATCTGCAGAGCGTCGTTCACGCGGTTGAAGTAGTTGAACAAACCTGCCATCGCTGAGATCTCGACGATCTCCCCTTCATCGTAATGTTGGCGCAGCCGCTCGAACAGCGCGTCGTCGACACCGTGCGCGTCGATCGTGAGCTGCTTCGCGTAGGCCAGCGCCGCCTTTTCCTTGTCGTCAAACGGTCCGCTCTCGAAATCGAGCAGAGCCTGCATCTGCGCATCGTCCGCTCCGTGCCGCGCAGCCTGCGCGGTGTGGGAGCGGTTTCAGTATTCACATCGGTTGAGCCGCGAGACGAGCGTAGCCACGAGCTCTTTGGTGCGGACGGAGACCGTGCCGCTGTTCGTGACGGCGTCCATGTGCGCCATCATCGTCTTCAGAATCTCGGGCCGGTGGGCATAGACGCGGAACATGTTCGGCACGTTGCCGCGCGCGGCGCCGATCTGCCTGAACTTCTCGCGGACATCGTCCGTGACCTGATCTTTGGTGAGCCTGGTGATGCGCGACATCGATTCTCCTGGAAACAAAACGCCCCGCGTTGCCGCGGGGCGTAATCGTAAGCGAATTGATGACGATCGAAGTTACTCTTTGGTCTCGGTCTCGGGTTTGCCCTTCTTGATGACCTCGGGCTCGCCGGCAACAGGCTCGGCCACGGCTGCGACTTCCGCAACGATCTCGGCACGCGGCGACGTGACGCCGACGATGACACGGTGCACGTCTTCGGACACCTTCACACCCTCGGGGAGCTGAAGGTCGGAAACGCGAACCTGCTCGTGTGCGCCGAGGTTGGTGATGTCGACGTCGATCTTGTCGGGGATGGCGCTGGGGAGACACTCGACGTGAAGCTCGCGGATCTGCCAGTCGAGGATGCCGCCTTCTTTGACGCCGATGGAGTTACCGGTGATGTTGACCGGAACGGTAATGCGGACCACTTCGTCCATCACGACGCGCACGAAATCGATGTGCGTCATGCGGCGCGAGATCGGGTCCATCTGCATGTCCTTGATCATGGCGTGGCGCTGCTGATCGGTGCCGGACATCTTGAGGAGGAAGATGGACCGGATGCCGTGATCGCTCTTCTGAATCAGGTCTGAGACAGCCTTGCGCTCGACGGTGATTGCCACCGGCTCTTTGTGACCACCATAGACTACGGCCGGGATCTTGCCGTCCTGGCGCAACTTCTTCGCGTACTCTTTTCCAGAGCGCTCGCGACGGGTAACTTCCAACGTGACCTCAGCCATGATGCAGAAACTCCTTTTTCGGTAGAGACAGCGAAACGATGTTAAGTCGTTG
>DATLVW010000813.1:0-3711 GCA_035577085.1 Thermoanaerobaculia bacterium | reverse complement strand
CGAAGTCGCTGTGGAGTGCGGTGGCGCAGCCACCGCTTTGAATCACGTGTTCGAAAGCGGCAGCTGGCGCTGCCGCAGTCCAAAGCGCTTCGCGCGAAAGAATCACCTACATCATGACAATTCGCGGCCGCTTACCGAAGGAACACGAATCAACGAGCGAAGGCGTGGCCCTAATCGTGGTTCCTCTGGACGACCGGTCGTGATTGGAGTGGTGGGACTGATCGCGATCGAATTGATGACCTCCAGAGAGGTATCCCGGCGCTTCTCACCGCTCACTTCGTTGCGAACGGGTCGAGGGTGTCAACCTGGAACACAGTGAAGTGACCGCGGAGAGGTGAAGGTCCTCGTCCGCCGTTCCGCCGAGCCACGCCACCACGGCGCCGTGAGGCCGCGGCTTGCGCAATTCGGACACCACATTCGTATCGAGAAGGTACAAGATAGCTCACTCGAACGCAGGAGGCTCCCGCCGGCGCTGCGCCCGGCGCGGAGTTACCGGCACCTCCGCTCGCGGTGCGGCGGCCAGTAACAAGTCCTTCAGCCGTGGCCGTGTGGCCTCTTCCAGTTGGCGCCAGTGATCGACGCGGACGAGGACAGCCATCTCCTCTCCGCGCCGAGTCACAATCTGCGGGCCACTAACGAGGCTGGCATCGAGCAATTCACTGAACCGTGCTTTGGCGTCCTGCACCGGCCAACGTTTCGTCTTTCTCTTTCGAGTCACCGAATCGTCTCCTGAGCTAGTCATCTGACTAGTCAGCACTCATTATGGCTCGACGCGTCTTCGAGGGAAACCACCCGCGGTCAAAGAAACGGTCGGGAGGTTGATCAAGGAGACGGCGCGGTCGGCGGAAGAAGAAGGTCCCGGCAGTGAGGCCGTACTCCGATACCAGCTTTTTCGTTTCCTGGGGTGGTTCGGCAAGCTGGCGCACGATCATCGACGCAAGCCGCACGCTCCGTTTCCCTACAAGGTTTCGTTGGCCCGGGATCCCACGGTCGAAGCGCGCTATCAGGCATCCGGGGCCGAGGTCCTCGACACTCCACCGTCCTCGGACGAAGCGGTCATCGACTTCCCGCCGGAAGACAGATACTCCGGACGGGGATGCATTTTTCTCGCATCGGGATCGGCGAAGGGTCGTGGATCGGAAGCTTCGAGACCGGTCACATGAGCGTCACTACGATCTCCATGATGCCCGACCACAAGCACCTGTTCGTATCCGCGCAAGGCGCCGGGTACATCATCGACCTGAAGACGAAAACGCTCGTGGAGGAGATCGGCCTGGACGTCGCCAGAGTGTTGGTGGATGAGCAAGGGACGTTGTTCATCGTCGATCACAACGGCTGGAGCCTGGAAGGTTTCGGAAAGCGCAGCCGCCTTTGGAAGACGGGCCCCATCGGTTGCGGAGGAATTCGAGACACAGCGCTCACAAATACCCGGCTCATCGGCGAAACGCGGCAGCCATTCCCGCCCTGGTGGGTTGGTTTTTCCGTGGAGCTCGCGACGGGCGAAGTTCGTTTTCCGGATGCGCTTTGAAGATAGGGAGGGACGGAGTGGCGGACGGAGTTGATTTGTCATAGCTCCAGTCGATTCCGTTGCCTTTCTTTCGCGACGAAGTCGCTGTGGAGTGCGGTGGCGCAGCCACCGCTTTGAATCACGTGTTCGAAAGCGGCAGCTGGCGCTGCCGCAGTCCAAAGCGCTTCACGCGAAAGAATCACCGACATCATGACAATCCGCGGCCGTTTAGCGAAGGAACACGAATCAACGAGCGGAGGCGTGGCCCAATCGTGATTCCCGTGACCTCCGCGCTGCCGCGGCTGCTCCTCGATTCGCCACTCTTAGATCGGAACCGTGTCTTTCTACCTGTCGATATACATGATGCCCGGAACGGGTGCCTTGCATCGCCGCACACGACGAGCCGGAACCTGTGTTCCTTGATCGGGAATCAAGCAGCAGCCCCGCGGTCACATTCGGGAAAGGAATCATATGAAGTCAGATCATTGGCTCCTGAAACGAGGTAATAAAGAATGGCGTATGACCGGTTTTGACATGCTTCAGGATTGGGCTCGAATCGGCAACATTCGCAACGACGACGAGGTCTGGAGTCCGGTTGCGCAGGTATGGCGTCCGGCGCGCGAGGTGCCCGACCTAGCGATAGCCGACGTATCGACACCGCAAGCCTCGGCCACGATGAGCTTCAATGTTCGTGGCAGGCAGATGCAAGTAATCCCCGTCGTAGTTGTTGATCTTGAAATGCCGTTTGCGTCAATGGTTGGCTTCATAGTCAAGTGGGCGCTCGCATCGATTCCGGCTCCATTGATCATTCTCTTCCTGGCGTTCACGTTTGCAGGAGTTCTCACGAGCGTGTTCAGAGGCATTGGGAAATAGACCGGCCCGGGAGAGCCAAGGAAGAACCAATGAACGTAATGCACCGAAGCGCAATCGTCATCGTGATGTTCGTCCTCTCCTTCTCGACCTTTGCATCCGGACGAGGCGGTGGCGGCAAAAGCGGCGGGTCTCCCGGGTCGCATGGTAGCAGCGTCTACGTACACAGCTACACGCGAAAGGACGGAACCGACGTCCATGCTTACGTGCGATCGGCGCCGGGCTCGGGCGCGTCATCGTCCCTTCACGAAACCGACCTTGATGCGAATCGGCCGGTCCCACCTTCAGAGCCGGCGCTGACAGACGTTCATCTCCGGTGGCCCGCTCAGGCGGCGTCTACAGCGACGAAGAAACAGGCCTCTCAAGGGGCGCCATCAACAATCCCGCGCGTAACAGTTCTCGGGGATGCACTCACGAAGTTTTACTACCGGTCGAATTGCGCGGCACCAGCGACGGCCAAGCCGATGCAACGAACGGCGGCAATCTCCAAAGGCTACCGACCGTCGCCGGATTGCTACGGTCACCACTGATGCGACGCGAGTGGCGGCAAGCAGGGTCGTATCTGGGAGGGGCTTAGAAAACTGGGGCTGAGTGTCAAGTCTTGCGCCTTAATCAAGCTTTCTGCGATCCGCCCTGGCCGGGCAACAAAGAACACGGCGCGGACAAGCGTCCGCCTGAGGGATGCGGTTATGAGAGTTCCTATGGGGCAGAGATGAACGTGCGAGTTGGAATCATGACCGCGCAACGTGCGGGTCGCTTCCCCGGAAAAAACGGCCAGTCTCCGTCTAACGAATACGAGAGGCAAAGCACATGGCCAAGAATCGCGTTGTTCTTCGGGGAAGCGAACGCCCACCAATTCCGAATGCAGAGAATCCGCGGCAGGCAGACCGCCATGAGAGGTTTACTGTATCCGTTGTCCTGCGGCGACGCAGTGAGCTAACACCTCCAGCTGGAGATTTTCTGAGTCGCGAGCATCTCGTAACGGTACACGGGGCTACGGCAAGCGACCTGTCGGTTGTCCGAGATTTTGCTCGAGAATTCGGGCTGCAGGTGCTGGCCGAAAGCTCCGCGAAGCGGACTATTCAACTCGCTGGCACTGTCGAGGCAATGGAGGCGGCGTTCGGCGTCCTGCTGGAGACAGTCGAAGTGAACGGAAAGACTCATCGTCAGCGCGTCGGACCGATTCATCTGCCGGAGGATGTCGCTCCCGTCGTGCGCGCGGTTCTGGGGCTGGACAATCGCCAGCAGGCAGACACTCGTTCGCGCTTCGCGGCGACCGGAAGCTTCCGTCCATTCGCCGCGGGAGGTGGTGCCCTTTCGCCTCTCGACGTCGC
>DATLVW010000812.1:0-2797 GCA_035577085.1 Thermoanaerobaculia bacterium | reverse complement strand
CTCCGTCCGCCGATCGCGCGGATCGACGGCGTGGCCAGCGTGGAGGTGCTTGGCGGGCAGTTGCGCGAGTACCACGTGCTCATCGACCGCTCACGGCTCGAAGCGCGCGGCGTTTCGCTGCAACAGGTTTCGGATGCAGTGCGCGGCTCGAACGTGATCAATTCGCCCGGCCTCATCAACGAGAATCATCAATTGGAGCTGGCACTCGTCAGCGGACAGGCCACTTCCCTCGATGACCTTGCCGCGATCGTCGTGACGACGGTCAACAACGTGCCGGTGCGTGTCGGCGACGTCGCCACCGTGAGCCCCGGACTCGAGCCGCGATTCACGATCGTGACGGCAGACGGACGCCCGGCCGTGCTGCTGAACGTGCTGCGGCAGCCCACCGCGAACATTCTGTCCGTGGCCGACGGCGTGAAGGCGGAGCTGGCCGCTCTTCGCAAACAACTTCCGCGCGACGTCGAGATCAAGCCTTACTACGATCAGTCGCTGCTCGTCAGCGGATCGGTGTCGTCGGTGCGCGACGCCATCCTCATCGGCCTCATTCTGTCCGTCGCGATTCTCTACGGCTTTCTGCGCAACTGGGGGACGACGCTCGTGGCCACGCTCGTCATTCCGGTCACCGTGCTCGTGACCTTCGTGGCGATGTGGATCGTCGGCCTGAGTTTCGATTTGATGACGCTGGGCGGCGTGGCGGCGGCGATCGGACTCGTCATCGACGACGCCATCGTCGTCGTCGAGAACATCTACACGCACATGCTCCGCGGAGAGTCGCGCGCCGACGCCGTGCATCGAGCGATCAGCGAGATATCCGGACCGATCATCGGCTCGACGATTACGCCGGTCGTCGTCTTCCTGCCGCTCGCGCTGCTGACCGGCGTCACGGGCGTCTTCTTTCGATCGCTGGCGCTGACGATGAGCGTGGCGCTGCTGACGTCGTTGTTCCTCGCGCTGACGTTTACTCCGGTGCTGGCGGAGCAGTTCGTTCACGTGAAGAAGCGCGATCGCGAGGTTTCGGATGGCGCCGATCACGAGTCCGAGGATGAACACGGACCGTTGCTTACGCGTCTCGTCAATGCGTACGAGTGGCTGCTTGAGCACGCGCTGGCGCGGCGGCCGATGGTGCTCGTCGTCATCGCGGTGCTCGCAGTCCTCACGTTCTTTATCTACAAAGGCCTCGGTTCCGAGTTTCTCCCCGAGTTCGAGGAGCACGGCTTCATCCTCGATTACAACGGACCTCCGGGCGCGTCGCTCGATGAGATGGACCGGATGCTGGGACACGTCGAACGGATGTTGAAAGAGAACCCGGGCGTGGACAGCTACTCGCGGCGCACGGGCGCGCAACTCGGCCTCGCGGGGATCACCGAATCAAACCGCGGGGACTTCGCCATCAAGTTGAAGGATTCCGCGGCGACCGATGATGTGGTCAGCGATCTCCGCCACAAGATCGAATCGAGTGAGCCTGCGCTGCGCGTCGAGTTTCCAGGCATCCTCTCCGATCTGATCGGCGATCTGGTCAGCGCTCCGCAACCGATCGAGATCCGTATTTTCAGCGAGGATGCCGCGGCGTTGCGGCGGACGGCGGAGCAGATCGCAGCGTCGATCGCAAAAGTCGACGGTGTCGTCGACGTCTTCAACGGCGTCGTCATCAGCGGTCCCGCCGTTATTTTTCAGATCGATCCGCAACGTGCCGCGATGTACGGCGTGACTGCTGCCGATGTGAACGAGGCGATGACTACGGCGCTGGGCGGGGACGTCGTGTCGAACGTCATCGAGCACGGGCGCACCGTCGGCGTACGCGTCCTCCTCGGCGGGCCGCGTCCGCAACTCGCCGATCTGCGCGCGCTGCCGATTCGCGCGCCATCGTCGAATAGCTACGTGCGCATCGATCAGATTGCGATGATCAATTACGAATCCGGCCAGACGGAGCTCGAGCGCGAAGGGCTGCGTCAATCTCTCTCCGTCACCGCCCGCCTCGAAGGTCGTGACCTCGGCTCCGCGATCGCCGACATTCAATCGAAACTCGGTCGCGAGCTGCACCTGCCGGCCGGCACGACGATCGAGTACGGCGGCCTGTTTCAGGAGCAGCAAAGCTCCTTCCGCGAATTGCTCATCGCCCTCGGCCTCGCCATCGCGCTGGTCTTTCTCGTGCTCGTCGTCGAGTTCCGCTCATTCGCGCATCCCGCCGCGATCGTCAGCGGCGCCGTGCTCGCGCTGTCAGGCAGCCTGGCCGCGCTGCTGATCACGCACACGACGCTGAACGTGGTCTCGATGATGGGCCTGATCATGATTGTCGGCATCGTCTCGAAGAACGGCATCCTGATGCTCGACACGGTCGAAGATCACCTCCGCGGCGGCGAAGATCTGACGACCGCACTGCGCCGCTCCGGCCGCCGCCGCTTCCGCCCGGTGCTGATGACCTCCCTCGCCGCGATGCTCGGGATGCTGCCACTAGCCCTGGCCCTCGGTTCAGGCTCGGAGCTGCTGCAACCACTGGCCATCTGCGTGATCGGCGGACTGCTCTTCGCGCTGATGCTTTCGCTGGTAGTGACTCCGACGATTTACGCGATGATTCGGGGAGAGTGATTCGGACGAGCCCAGACAAAATTGAGGAGCACAGACAAGAGTGTCTGTGCCACATTGCTCCGGGAGTAATTGGAGAGCACGGACAAGAATGTTTGTGCTGCGAGATGCTGCGGTTCTGATTCAACCAAGGTCTTGGAAGCGGCAAACGGGGTCTGGCCAAGGGGCATGCCTAAGATCGAGGGTTGTGTGGCACAGACACTCTTGTCTGTGC
>DATLVW010000811.1:0-2369 GCA_035577085.1 Thermoanaerobaculia bacterium | reverse complement strand
CGCGCACGTGCGCGCCGAGGCGCAACGTTGCGGCACGATGTGTCCGCACGTGCGGCGCTAGTTGACCGCATTGCGGCTCTTCCTGTCCGCACGTGCGGCGCGAGATGACCGCATTGCTGTCCGTCAGGGCCGCATTGCGGTGCGAGGTGACTGCGTTGCTGAACGCCCGCATCCGCACTGCGGCCCGAGGTGACCGTGTTGCGGTAATTCGTGTCCGAACTGCGGTCCGATGGGGCAGCGTGAGGGGTTAGGCCGGGTCAGGCCTTGCCTGCGACTGGGATCGGCCAGTCCTTCGGATCCATCCCCTTCTGCGTCAGAAAGCCGTACACCCACCGCTCCACGCCGAAGCCCATGCACGCGCTCTCGGCCCGCTCGCCGTCCGCGCGGCGTGTGTCGTAGACCGACGTATAGAAGTCGCGGTGAAGATTGAACGACGACGCGGCAAGCGATTCGCCGCGGTGCGGGATCGGGAAAAGCAGTTCGTATTTGACCTCGCCCATCCTCTGATATACGGCCTTGTCGCGGCTCGTGTCGAGGAAGAACGGATCGTTCGCCAGCTCGATCGTCACTTCCAGATCAAGCTCGCGGCACAGCGCGACGGCGCGCTCCATGACGTCGACGCGCAGCCGCGACAGATCCTCGTAACTTCCGAAAAAGACGATGTCGCGAACGGTGAAGTCCCAGCCGCGGCTCAGCGGACGGAAGTTCGTACCCTCGTAGCGGAAGACATGATTCTGCATCGTCAGCGTGCGCACGCCGTCGATGACCGCTCCGCGATGCTGCCTGTAGCAAGGGAGGCAGACAGCGGGGGTGAGGACGTGGCGCGGTGATTCGAGGCGCTCGACGAGCGTGTCCGGCTCGGCGGCGACGGCTTGCAGCACCGGCAACGATCCGGGGAGATGCGAGCAGAAGGTGATGTGCTGCGGGAAGTGGCCCAGGTAGCCCACTTCGGCGAGCAGGTCGCTCGGCACCATGACTGGATAGTGCTGCTCCTCCGCACCGAAGTCCGTCGCGATCTGCCGGAACCGCTGCTCGAAGAAACGAAAGAGCGCCAAAAGCGAGCCGCGCAGTCCGATCAGACCGTCGCCGAGGATCTGCACGTCGGGCGATGAGGCGAGCGCGGCGTCGATATCGTCGATCCTGAGGTTCGCGGCGTGGGTCTCCTTCACGATCCTGCGGCCGATCAGTTTGTGCGTCCGCTTCATGCCGGCGATGAACGCTTCCACATGCTGGCCCGCCTCTTCGCTCGTGAGCTCGAGAGTGAGACGGCCGGTCGAAGTATCGAGCTGATGACCGCGCACGTTTTCATGATCGACGCGGAGCGCATCGACGATCGCATGGATGCCGCTCTCGCCGACGCGGCTCAAATCGAAAGTCCTGGTGATCGTCATCCGCGCTCCTGATAACCGTAGCGGGCGATGGCGATCTCGAGGATCTGCGTGCTCCCCTCCACGATCTCCATGATCCGCGCGTCGCGGAGATAGCGCTGGAGCGGAAGGTCGGGACCGACGCCACTCGCGCCGTGAATCTGCACGGCGTCGTACGCGACCCGATTGACCATCGTCGAGGCGAAGTACTTCGCCATCGCGCTCAGCTTGATCGCGGCGGGATCGCGTCGTCCGCGCAGCGTGCCGGCGCGGAAGCAGAGCAGGCGAGCGGCTTCCACGTCCGTCATCATCTTGCTGATCAATTGCTGCACGAGCTGAAATTCCGACAGCGCGCTGCCGAACTGCCGCCGCTGGCGTGAGTAGTCGAACGAGGCGTCAAGACAGGCCCGGGCCAGACCGACGCAGCCCCAGGCGAGGTTGTACCGCCCCGAATCGAGACCGGTCGCCACAACGTGTGTCAGTCCGAAGCCGGGGCGACCGAGAAGGTGATCACCCGGTATGCGGCAGTTGTCGAAGCGAAGCTCGGCGAGCATGTAGCCGCGGCAGCCGAGCATGCCGCGGATCGGCTCGATGGTCAGTCCTTCCGTCCGGCGCGGGACGATGAAGGCGGTCGGCCCGCTCGCGAGCACGACGAACACGTCCGCGTTCTGGCCGCAGGTGATCCACCGCTTCGTGCCGTTGATCACGTAGTCCGTTCCGTCCGCCGTCGCGGTGGTCGCGACCGCCGAGGCGTCGCTGCCGACGTGCGGCTCGGTGATCGCGATCGCCGCCAGCACCTCGCCGCTGACGAGGCGCGGCACCCACTGTTCTTTCTGTTCGCGCGTTCCCCATCGCGCGATGGCGCTGCCGCCCATGTGATGAACGTTGAGGAGCCCCTGCACCGACGCGCTCGCGCCGCCGAGGGCCTCGTGCAGCAGGCCGTGACGGATCGTGGCGGCGACCGGATCGGGCTCCGCGTTCGCTTGAAACCCGCTCGCGAAA
>DATLVW010000810.1:0-2519 GCA_035577085.1 Thermoanaerobaculia bacterium | reverse complement strand
TGGCGTGATCCAGCACAACCTGTATCACGCGGGGCAGATTGGGTTGTTGAAAAAGGTGGGGGCACGCTGAATGAGTGCGCGCGGGTGACGCTAGTCCGCGCTTCTCACGCACCTTTTAACAACGCAATCCGCAACAAGCGTGCGAAATGCAGGTTAGGGTTGAGTGTCATCCGAAGTGATAGTCCACTCGAGATTGCGTGTCATCCTGAGACTGCCGGAGCCGCCCGCACGAATCGCGATGTTTGCGCAGCACGTGCTCGGCGGCGGAGGACGTCGAAGGATCTCAAACTTCGCAGATCGTGCAAGCCCAGCGCGAGCGATCGTGATCAAAGACGCTCGAACGAGATCTTCGCATTTTGAGATCCTTCGACCGTCCTCCGCCGCCGATGTCTGCCGGTTGCGCGTGTTACGAAATCTTGCGGCGGCTTCGGCGGCTCAGGATGACACAACACGGTTTGCGCGTATCGCCAACGGCTTCGGCGGTTCGGGATGACAGTAGGCGTAATCGCTGGTTTCGGCTCCAGTTTCACGACGCGATCGAAATTCTCGGCCTCGATGGTTTTCAGATACTTCCAAAGGGCCACCATGTCTCCGCCGAATTCAGCATGGAGCTCACGCCTTGCAGCACGCGTCTCTTCAACAATCGAGTCATCACGCATTAGTGAAGCCCTCCATGGCGAGTCGTAGATTTATGCTAAGCGAATGGCCGACGACCGCACTTTCCGAAGATCGTACACAAAACCTTGCCAGCCTGCGCGACGCGCTTTCTCAGAGAGCGGCTTTCGCGCGACGAACATCTCGGGCGTCTGAGCGTCTGTTGATAAATAGAAGATTGACGATTGGCGACCCGTTACAAGAACGATAAACAGAGGGAGATAGATGCCGGCCGCCATCCGTTCGCTCTGCACGCCCCACGCAGCGCCGAGAATTCGGTCCGGCAGATGGTCAACTGACTTGGCCGTGGCGGTTTTCACCTGCGCCAGATAACCGCAGAAGTCACACACCACATCGGCACACTTGAAATTCTTCGGCAGTCGCTTCAGCGTCCGTTTCCGCTTACAACGGGGACAGTGACAGCTCTTAACTACGAGTTCTTCACCTTTCTGCCCTAGAATCTGATTTTCGGTTGGCATTCTTAACATCGGGGTTATTGCGACAGTTCGCGTTGGCGTATTCACCTCTATCGCTTCCCCCTCACCCCTCCCCCCACTTTAACTTCGTCCGCAGCACATCGAAGTAACTTGTCTTTGATGTGCGGACTAGCGTTACGGGGTTGGGGGACTTGTTGATGCAGACTTTGTCGTTCTGCGCGATGGGGAGGCCTTCCTGGCCGTCGAGGGTTAGGAAGATTTCCTGGTTGGGGGTGGCGATGCCGATCTCGATCTCGAGGTCGTCGGGGAGGACGATGGGGCGGTTGGAGAGCATGTGGGGGCAGATCGGGGTCAGCACTACGGCGCCCATCGTGGCGTAGATGATCGGGCCGCCGGCGGAGAGGTTGTAGGCGGTGGAGCCGGTTGGGGTGGCGATGATCAGGCCGTCGGCGCGGAACGATGAAACGAACTGGCCGCCGACTGTGACGCGCATCTCGATGATACGGGCCAGCGCGCTTTTGTTGATCGTGGCGTCGTTGAGGACGCGGTATTTGCGGTGATCGCGGCCCGGTCCGCGTACCTCCACGTCGAAGGTGACGCGCTTCTCGCTTTCGAAATCATCCGCGAGCACCCGCTCGATGACCTCCGCAAAGTCCTCTACTCGCACCTCGGTGAGGAAGCCGAGCGTGCCCATGTTCACGCCGAGGATGGGCACATCCTTCGGAGCGTGCCGGGCCACGGAGAGGAGCGTGCCGTCGCCGCCGAACGTGATCAGCAGCTCGGTGTGTTTGCCGAGGTCGCTCTTGGCCACGCACTTGCCGCGATCGCCGAGCTTGTCGGCGGTGCCGTAGTCGAAGCAGACGGTGTAGCCGCGGCCGCGAAGATCGGCGGTCACGCGCGCCGCGAAAGCGAGTGCGTCCTCCGAGGTCGTCTTCGCGGAGATGCCGATGGTCTGCACGGGAAGAGTTTACGCGATCACTCTTCGCACATCTTCCGGCTCGATCACGACGCGGTCGCCAGCGCGCTCGGGACCGGTGAAGAGCACCGGATGGAGCACCTTCTCGAGGATGGCGCGCAAGGCCCGCGCACCGAGCTTCTGTTTCAGCGCCGCCTCGGCGATCGCATACAGCGCGCCGGCGGAGAACTCGAGCTGAATCTGGTCGAGCGCGCAGAGGCGCTGGTACTCGGGGATCATCGCCTCGCGTGGCTCGGTGAGGATGGTGACGAGATCGTCAGCGGTGAGGGGATCGAGCTCGACGTGAACGGGAAGGCGTCCGAGGAGCTCGGGCAGGAAGCCGTACTTGACCAACTGTTCGGTGGAGATGTCTTTCGCGGGAACATCGCCATCGCCGAAGAAGCCGATCGGCTTGGCGTCGCTGTTGTCGTCGATGTCGCTGAACGCGCCGGCACAGATGAAGAGAATGTTGG
>DATLVW010000809.1:0-8073 GCA_035577085.1 Thermoanaerobaculia bacterium | reverse complement strand
GATCGATCGCCGTCGTCGGTGCCGGACGGAAGCCCGGCCAGCTCGGACACGAGATCGTCGCGAACCTGCAGCGATCGGGATTCACCGGCGACCTCTACGTCGTAAATCCAAAAGCGAATGACATCGACGGAGTTCGCTCGTATTCCTCGCTGCGCGACATCGAAGGCGTCGTCGATCTGGCCATCATCGTCGTCCCGGCGGCCGAGGTGGAGCACGTCATCGACGATTGCGTGGAGAAGTCGGTGCGGGGCGCCGTCGTGATTACGGCAGGCTTCGGCGAGACCGGCCCGGCTGGCCGTGAGGCAGAGCGACGCCTTCTCGACAAAGTGCGCGCCGCCGGCATGCGCATGGTCGGTCCGAACTGCATGGGCATCATCAACACCGACCCCGCGATTCGGATGCACGGCACGTTTGCCGCGGTCTATCCGCCGGCAGGCAACGTGGCCATGTCGAGCCAGAGCGGCGCGTTGGGCGTGGCCATTCTCGACTACGCACGATCGCTGAACATCGGCTTCTCGACGTTCCTCTCCGTCGGCAACAAGGCCGACGTTTCGGGCAACGACCTCATTCAGTACTGGGCCGAGGATCCTCGGACCGATGTGATCCTGCTCTATCTCGAGAGCTTCGGAAATCCGCGCAAGTTCGCGGAGATCGCGCGTCGCGTCGGTAAGACCAAGCCGATCATCCTCGTAAAATCCGGCCGCTCCGCTTCGGGTGCGCGCGCCGCGGCCTCGCACACCGGCGCTCTGGCGTCGAGCGATGCCATCGTCGCCGACCTGCTGCGCCAGGCAGGCGTGATCCGCACCGACACGCTCGAAGAGCTGTTCGATGTCGCCTCACTCCTTGCCAATCAGCCGCTCCCGCGCGGGCGCCGCGTAGCCATCCTCACGAACGCCGGCGGCCCGGGCATCCTCGCCGCCGATGCCTGCGAAGCGCGCGGTCTGACTCTGCCGCCGCTCGCGGGATCGACGGTGACGCAACTTCGCTCGTTCCTTCCGGCGGCCGCGAGCGTCGGAAATCCTGTCGACATGATCGCGTCTGCGTCGCCGGAGCACTACAAGAAATCGCTCGAAGCGCTCCTCGCCGATCCGTCGATCGACAACGTGCTCGTGATCTACATCCCGGTCGTGCCGACACAGGCGCCCGACGTCGCCGCCGCGATTCGCGAGACCGCCACGCGCGCCGGCGGCAAGACGATCCTGGCGACGTTCATGAGCGCTCACGGCGTTCCCCCGTCGCTCGAGCCAGTTCCTGCGTTCCCGTTTCCGGAACGCGCAGTCGGCGCGCTGTCCAGAGCAGTTGGCTACGCCGAATGGCGACGCCGCCCGGAAGAGCAAGCCGCGGAGCTGAACCTCGACACAATCGCGCTCCGGTCCATTGTCGACAACGCGCTCGAGCGCGGCGGCGGCTGGCTCGGCCCGAACGAGATCGAACACCTCCTTCGCGCCTCGGGTATCGAGACAGCAGGCGGCGAATTCGTCTCCGACGCCGAGGAGGCATTCGAAGCGGCGGTGCGCATCGGCAAACCGGTCGCGCTCAAGGCGATCGGTCCCAAACTCCTTCACAAGAGCGATCGAGGAGGCGTCAGGCTGTCGCTGAAAAACGAGTGCGACGCGCAAGAGGCCTTCCTCGAAATGAAGACCCTCCTCGGCGACGACATGGAAGCCGCGTTCGTCCAGCCCATGGTCACCGGCGGCGTCGAAATCATGCTCGGCGCCACCAACGACCCCACCTTCGGCCACGTCTTAGCGTTCGGCGCCGGCGGCACGCTCGTCGAAGTCCTCTCCGACGTAGCCTTCCGCATCCACCCCCTCACCCCAAACGACGCCGAGGACATGATCAACGAACTACGCTGCGCAAAGATGCTGGGCGGCGTCCGCGGCGCGGCACCAAGCGATGTCCCCGCCCTGCGCCAGGCGATCATGCGCCTCTCGGCGTTGATCAGCGCGTGCCCCGAAATCCAGGAGCTAGACATCAACCCGCTCAAAGTCCTCGAAAAGGGCGCCATCGCTCTCGACGCCCGCGTGCGCGTCGAACGACTGGCACCCGCGCCGCCATCGCGAAGAATCGCCTACTGACTGGTCCAGCCCCGCCCGCATCGCGCAGCTTTCAAAATGGGGTCAGGTCTGAAATTGAAAGTGACGGATGCACTGCGGTTCTGGGATCGGACCAGGGCTCCGTCACTTTCAATTTCGGACCTGACGCCATTTTGAAAGCTCGAAGATCTCGCTGTGAACGACCTTTCCCTGCCCGTACATGCATCCAGGCGACCATGCTGGCGGCGATGATGGTTACCACCATCGTGATGTATAACCATAACCAGGAAAGGAGGAGCGCGGTTCGTGGGCCAGAACGACGAGACGAGCGGGGAACCAGCGTTCGATGAGCGGTCGATCGCGCGCAGGCATGGCTTCCGCGAACTGATCTATCCCGATCGGTCTGCCATCGAGAGCGTCCAGCGTTTCCTCCAGGAGATCGTCTCTTCGTGGACGGCGAACAATCCTCCCAAGATCCACCTCACCATCCTGCGGCGCTTCTTCCAGGGAGCCATCGAGCGGCAGAACATCAGCAAGATGCCGAACATGCCGCTCGAAGAGTTCCTGCTCATTCAGGCGCCATACGGCATCTGCTCGCGCGTCTTCGGACGGATCCTCGAGCGCAAGAAAGGCGCTTTTTATCAGGCCGCCTATCACTCGGTGGAGAAATGCGAGGAGTTCCTTTCCTACCTTCTCGACCCGGACACTGTCTGGATTCGCAAGAGCCTCCCCGAGGAGATGATCGCGCGCGCCATCGTGCTGCAGGAATTCCTGGAACGCTATCCCGAGGCCAAGCAGCGCTCCGATGAGGATCTGGAACGCCGGCTCCGGGCGCGACGCGCGGGCGGCGCCGGATAGCCGGGGAGACCGACCAGATGCATACTCAACTGAAAGTGAGTTTTGTCATACCAGCCTTCAATGAAGAGCGGCTGTTGTCACTCGCATTGGCATCTCTTTCGGACGAAATCGAGCGAACCGGTTGGCCCGCTGAGATCATTGTTGTCGACGACGGCAGCACTGACTCAACCGCAGAAATCGCGAACGCATTCGAGGTGGTTGTCGTACGAGCACCACGAGGCGGACTGGTCAATGCACGTAGGCTCGGATTTCTCGCCGCAAAAGGAGACTTGATCGCGAACATCGATGCAGACACGACCATACCTCGGGGTTGGCTAATGCAAGTGCTTCGCGAATTTGAGCGCAACCCCTCACTAGCTTGCATCAGCGGCCCTTACATTTACAAGGACATATCGGAGTTGGCTAGAGCTGCCGTCAGACTGTTTTATTGTATCGGTTTTATTCTTCACCTTCTGAATCAGTATGTGCTTCGGGTGGGCTCCATGGTCCAAGGTGGCAATTTTGTCGTAACGAGAACTGCGCTTAGCCGGATCGGCGGGTACAGTGACCGCTTCAGGTTTTATGGGGAGGACACTGATCTCGGACGCCGCCTTATTGCTGTCGGCCGCGTCAAATTCAAGTTTGGTCTATGGGCCTCGTCGTCGGGCAGACGGCTTCGAGGAGAAGGAATCGTTCGAATGGGTCTCCGCTACGCCTCCAACTTCATCTGGGCAACATGGGCGCACAGGCCATTTACGAACGATTGGAAGGACATCCGCTGATCATTGTCGTCGAAAATGCAATTCGAGCCGTACGCAGAAAAGAGAATCTGATTTAGATAGCAGAGCCAGAAAAGCGGGAGAGCGACAATGAGTGAGCCACAACTCGGCGACAAAGAGACAATCGATATCCTAGCACTAGAGTACAACTCACTGCGCGGCCACATCAATGCGCGCATGTCGAGCATGTTCCAGTTGGCGGCCGTCTTCGTGGCGAGTGCCGCTTTGCTTTTTCGCCAATCGATCGAAACTCCCGTCCTTGTGACTGAGGGGATCGTCCTCGTAGCTTTCGGTATTGGGCTCTGGCTTCTATGGCACGATATGGTTAAGGCCGGCCGACGAGTCCAGCAACTGGAGACTGAGATAAATCGACGAGCGAATGAGAAGCTCTTGATCTGGGAAAGTGAGCTGGGCGGAATCTCCCACGGATATTGGCGATAGCCATTCGTTCCTCCCAGAGAGAATGCGTACGGTGTCCCCGGCCGTTGGCTCATCGTCGTTCAAATGTAGATCACGAGAGCACGGTGCGAACGAGGCGGATCCCGGACCACCGACATCACGCTGCACCCCCAAGAGCCCCCATTTGACAACCCCCTCCACCTCCGCGTATAACGCCTCGCCAATGACGCACCAGTCTCTCG
The DNA here is from genome assembly GCA_035577085.1 of Thermoanaerobaculia bacterium. Lineage (GTDB taxonomy): Bacteria > Acidobacteriota > Thermoanaerobaculia > Gp7-AA8 > Gp7-AA8 > JADGNZ01. Next base: position 3,780 of record DATLVW010000809.1, on the reverse strand, counting down.
CGATGTCGATGTGTTGCTGTCCTACGACATGCGGGAGAGGCTTGGCGTCCTGATTTAGACGACACACTTCATCAACAACCAACCCCGCACGGCCTGTTCGTCGCGGGGTTTTTCATTTTCGACCTCACGCTCCAACCGGCCGGCCGCGGACTCAAAGGAGAGCGCGATGTCACGGTCGGAAAACCTCACCATTCTTTACGAGCATCCTCACTGGTTCAATCCGTTGTTCGAGGAGCTGGAGCGGCGCGGAATCCCTCACGAGCGCGTCGATGCGGCGTCCGAGGCGTTCGATCCGGACGGCTATGGACCGGACGACGTCGTCTTCAACCGCATCAGCCCTTCCGCCTGGACCCGTGCTCGCGGCGCGCTCATCTTCCAGACCCTCGGATGGACGCGGCAACTGGAGCTGAACGGCGCCGATGTGATCAACGGCTCGGCCATCTTCGAGCTGGAGATCAGCAAGGCAGCCCAGGGCGCGTTTCTGCAGCGCATCGGCGTCACCACGCCGCGCACGGAAGTGACGACACCGGCCGGACTGGGGGCGGCCAGCGAACGGCTCGAATTTCCGCTCCTCGTCAAACCGAATGTCGGCGGTAGCGGCGCCGGCGTGCGGCTCCTGCCAACGCGCGATGCATTACTGGAGGTTGTCGAATCGGGAGCGATCGACCGAGGAGGCGACGGGCTGCTGTTGCTGCAGGAGTACCACGCGCCTGCCGGTGGCTTCATCACCCGCGTGGAGACGCTCGACGGCGCCTACCTCTACGGCATCCGCATTCACCTCGGCGACGATGGAGGATTCGATCTCTGCCCCGCCGACGTCTGCAAGACCACCGATGGCGCCGCGCTCACCAGCAGCGCCTGCCCCGCCGACAGCCACAAGAAAGGATTGAGCGTCGAGGCCTTCACGCCGCCGGACGATGTCATCGACGCGGTCGAGAACATCGCTCTGCGGTCGCGGCTGGACGTCGGCGGCATCGAGTATCTGGAGAGTGCGCGCGACGGGCGGCGCTACTTCTACGACATCAACGCGCTGTCGAACTTCGTCGCCGATCCGTTGCGGGTCATCGGCTTCGATCCCACCGCGCGCGTCGTCGACTCCATCGAAGAGCGCCTTCAGGCACGGCGCCAGCGGAGGGTGTCATGACGCTCCGCTTCGGATACTGGATGCCGATGTTCGGTGGCTGGCTGCGCAACGTCGAGGACGAGCGGATGGAGGCCAGTTGGGATTACGTGCGGCGGCTGGCAGTGCGCAGCGAAGAGCTGGGCTTCGATCTCTCGCTGCTCGCGGAGCTGAATCTCAACGACATCAAGGGCGTGGAAGCGCCGAGCCTCGATGCGTGGTCGACGGCCGCGGCGCTTGCTGCCGCGACGCGGACGCTCGAGCTGATGGTGGCGGTTCGGCCGACGTTCCATCCGCCCGCGCTCTTCGCCAAGCAGGCCTCGAACATCGATCACATCTCGGGCGGACGCCTGGCTCTGAACGTGGTCTCGTCGTGGTGGCGCGATGAGTCGCTTCAGTACGGCGTGCCGTTCGACGAGCACGATGATCGCTATCGGCGCACCGAGGAGTGGCTGGCGGTCGTGAAGGGGCTGTGGCAGGAGAAACGTTTCTCGTACGACGGCCGGCTGTATCGCGTGAACGACGCCATCGTCGAGCCGAAACCACTGCGCAAGTCGTTGCCGCCGATTTACGCGGGAGGAGAGTCGTCCGCGGCGAAGGATCTGATCGCGCGCGAAGCGGATGCGTACGTCATGCATGGAGATCCTCCGGAGAATCTGGTGCCGAAGATCGCCGACATGAGCGCACGCCGCGCAAAGCTTGCGCCCGGTGCGAAACGACTGCTCTTCGGCGTGGCCGGCTTCGTCGTCTGCCGCGAGCGCGCCGAGGAGGCGAAGCGGGAGGTGGAGCGAATCACGAACGTGCATGCCAGCGCCGCCGGCAACGCCAACTACGAGCAATGGCTTTCGGGCACGAAGCTGGAGCAGCAGGTGTCGATCCAGGACTACTCGGTATCGAACCGCGGCCTCCGCACGAACCTGATCGGAAGTCCGGAGGAGATCGCCGCACGCCTCGTGGCGCTGGAGCAGACCGGCATCGACCTGGTGCTGCTCCAGTTCAGCCCGCAGTACGAGGAGATGGAGCGTTTCGGAGAGCAGGTGATTCCGCTGGTGCGGGAGATGTCGCGGGCGGTGGCGTGAGACTTCATCCGCAGATGTCGCAGATGTTCACAGATCAGAGGGATTGGTAACCTTTGTTGAGCCTAAAGCCGACGATGCGATTGGTCACATGGAACTGCTGCCGAGGTGCGTATACGCGGAAGGCTCCTTTGTTGGAACCGCTCGCGTTTGATGTCGCTGTGATTCAGGAGTGCGCGAAGCCTTCGCAGGAGTCGGATCACTGCCTCTGGTCCGGAGGCAACCCGCGGCAGGGAATCGCCGTTGTTTCCCGCGAGCCGTACCGCATCCGCGCGATGGAGCGGCGCATCGGGGTTCCGCGATACACGTTTCCCATCGAAGTGACCGGACCGGAGAGCTTTCTGCTGCTGGCCGTCTGGTCGAAGGGACAGCAGCGCCACCCGTACGTCGAGGCCGTCGTCAAGGCGGTCAGGCTCTATCGCCACCTCTTCACGCAGCCGGTTGTGCTGATGGGAGACCTGAACTCGAACACATTCTGGGACGCGAACCACGATGACGATCGCAACCACAGCGCGTTGGTCCTGCAGCTATCGAGACTGGGGCTGGTCAGCGCCTATCACGCCTTCCACGGCGAGCCCCACGGAGGCGAGAGTCAGCCCACGTACTACTTCCAGTGGAAGGAGAGCCGGCCGTTTCACATTGACTATTGCTTCATCCCCGACGCCTGGTCGTCGCGCGTTCATCGCGTCGAGGTCGGCTCCTATGGAGAGTGGAAGGAGCACAGCGACCATCGGCCGATTCTTGTCGATGTCAGGTGATCACCGTGTTGCTGTGTCATGACTGAGGCCGCTCTCGCTTTGTCAACGCCCGTACGATCGCATCCAGAACCGCGTCGAGCTCCTTCCCTACATCCTCGGCCAGAAAGCGCAACACCCAATAGCCGTTCTCCTGGAGCAACCGGTCCTTTTGCCGGTCACGCCGGTAGGCGATTGGATCCGAGAGGTGCTGTGCGCCGTCGATTTCGACCACGACACGTGCGCCGGCGCACAGGAGATCGACTTCCATCTGGCCGCGGGCATCGAACGCGATCGGCAAATTGGCATTCAGCGCAAAATGCCCCCGAGTCTGACTCAGAGTCTCCAGTCGGCGATAGAGGAACGCCTCGCTCGCACTGCGCGCGCGGTCGAGTCCCTCGGATTCCGGAGTAACGCGGCGAGCTGCATGAACAAACAGGTTCGCCAGCGGCGTGTCGACTCCGTCACGAATCAGCCGGCGCACGCTGGCGGCGTAGTCGTGCTTCCAGCCCGGATCGGCGGGAAGAGGCACATCCGCGGGCCAACCGGGGACGGCGCTTGCCGGAAGAACGATCGTATAGCCAACGACTTCGTATCCGCGGCAACGACGGTCGAACATTCGCGCCAGCATCGGCACATCGAGATCCGCGTAGTCGTACACCCTGACCTCGCGCTTGCTGTCGTACAGGCGGTGCAGCCGGCCTGCGTATTGGGCGATCGTCCCGCGCCACGACACAGGAAGCGTAAGCATGAGAGTGTCCAACCGCGCATCGTCGAACCCTTCCCCGATGTACTTGCCGGTTGAAAGCAAGACGCGTTCCTCACCCGCCGGAATGGTTGCCAGCCTATC
>DATLVW010000808.1:0-4132 GCA_035577085.1 Thermoanaerobaculia bacterium | reverse complement strand
CGACCAGCGAGGGGGCGAGCACGACTAGCGCGACGATCAGAATGGCCAGCCGGCCGCAGCGGAGGAGGGTCGAATCGTTCTTCATGGGCGCGGATTGTAGCGGAGGGAGCAACTCGTCCCGCGTGACGATTCGAACGCCGTTGTCGGCCGAAGAGCGGCGATGACTACACGATTTCGGCAGCGCGCGCGTTCCGCGGCGGCAGGCGCATCAGGAGATTTTCGATGTCGTGTACATCGGCCGGTTTCGTCAGGTGTTCATCAAAGCCGGCTTCGATCGCGCGCCGCTTGTCGTCGGGCTGACCGAAGCCGCTGACGGCGACGAGGATGACGTCGTCTCCGAGCTGCTCGCGGACTTCCTTCGCCAGCTGGAAGCCGTCGATGCCGGGAAGGCCGAGGTCGACGAGGGCGAGATCGGGGCGCTCGGCCAGGACGATACGCAGTCCTTCCAGGCCATCGCGTGCGTCGACGACGGTGTGGCCGAGACGGCTGAGCTTGAGTCGGAGGAGATCGCGAACGTCCTTGTTGTCTTCGACGATGGCGATTCGCCGCGCGACATGCACCTCCGTCTCTCGCTTCTTCGGAGCGGCGGCGGTGCCGCTGCCGTGGTGCTCGTCGTATGCCGCCAACGGCAGGCGGACCACGAACTCGCTTCCCTTGCCCACGCCTTCGCTTCGTGCCGCGACGCTGCCGTCGTGCAGCTCGGTTAAATTGCGAACGAGGGCGAGACCGATTCCCATCCCGCCCTGCGCGCGGCCGATCGCGTTTTCGGCCTGCGCGAAGAGCTCGAAGATGCCGCCGATGCGCTCGGGCGCCACGCCTACGCCGTCGTCGGTTACGCGGATCGTGGCCTGCCCGTTGTCATCACTCAGATCGAGCGTGACGTGTCCCCCCTCGGGCGTGTACTTGATTGCATTCGTCAGAATGTTGGTGACGATCTGATCGACGCGCACTGGATCGGCATCGACGATCAGCCGATTCTCGGGAGTGCGCAGCGCGAGATCGACTCCCTGCCGCTGCGCCATCGGTACGACCATGCGTACAGACTGCGTGACGATCTCGACGAGATTCACGCGCTGGCGCTTCAGCACGATCTTGCCGGCGGCGACGCGCGAGAGATCGAGCAGGTCGTTGACGAGGCGCGTGAGATGCCGCGACTGCCGTTCGATGAGCTGCGCCTTTTCGGGGTCGATCAGGCCGTCGGGATCCGTCATCTGCGACGCCAGCAGAATCGCTCCGAGCGGATTGCGGAGCTCGTGTCCGAGGACGGCGAGAAAGCGGTCGCGCTCGTGCACGCGCTCTTCGAGCTGCTGCATCAGATCGCGGACGTCGTATTGCCGTTGCCGCGCGCGGAGCGCGGTTTGCGCGGCGCTGATCAGGCTCTTGATGCGCACCGGCCGGTCGACCAGCGTGACGTTCGTGCGGCGGACGAGGCCATCGAACGAATGAACTTTGACTTCGAACGAAAGCGCACCGGTGAGGATGATCAGCGGAATCTCCGACCACGGCGGCTGGCGGGAGAGCTCCCGCATCAGCTCCGCGGCGCTCTCGTGCGTGAGCGCCTCTTCCGTCAGGATGATCGCGCCGGCGCCGTCCGCGAGGTCGCTGCACAGTTGACGAACGTCCACGCACGTCGCGCAGTTCAAGCCTGCTGCTTTCAACTGCGCGCACATCAGTTCCGCGTCGCGCCCGATTGGCGCGACGATGAGAATGCGGTCGGATCGATGACCGCTGGCCTTGGGCTTCGCTTCAGTAGTCACGCGTCTCTCGAGGGACCGACGGTGCCGTCGTAGGTTGGGATGCCGGACATCACGCCGCGGTAGTTTTCGAGTGGCGGTCCGATTTTCAGCCCGCCTTTCCCCATCGTCATCGAACGGATCGCGGTCTCGTGCGGTCCGCTCCGTTTCTTCACGACCGAGATAGCCTTGTGAATCCGGCCTGCCGCCTCGAAGTAACGAAGAAGAATCACAGCATCGGCGAGGTAACTGACATCGACAGTCGACTGCATGTGACCGACTAGGCCGTGCTGCGCGAAAACGAGGATCGTGGCGACGCCGTTCTGGCCGAGGTAACTGAGAAGCTCGTGGAGGTGAAGGAGAAGGAAGCGCTCTTCCGGCACCGCGTTGAGGAACCCGTTCAAGCTGTCGATGACGAGCACGCGCGCGCCGCGATCTTCGACGGCTTCGCGCACGAGATGCGCGAACTCGCCAGGTTGCAACTGCGCCGGATCGACCTGGCGGATCGTGACCTTCCCTTCGTTGACGAGCGGCTCCAGCGGCATTCCGAGCGAAGCGGATCGCGCCAGGACGCTGCCGAGACTCTCCTCGAAGATGAACATGGCGGCCTTCTCGCCTCGGCTTGCAGCGGCCACGACCTGCTGCGTCGCCAGCGCGGACTTGCCGGAGCCGGCAGGACCCATGATCAGCGTGCTGGTGCCGCGGTCGAGGCCACCGCCGACCATCGTGTCGAGCTCGGGAATCCCGGTCGCCACCTGCTCGTGCGTCGCGATCGTCCGATGCTCCGCCGCAACGAGGCGCGGATAGACGACGATGCCGCCAGTGATTACGTTGAAGTCGTGGAAGCCGTCGCGAAAGGCGAGACCGCGGACTTTCACGAGTTGCAGCCGTCGCCGGGCCGCGCCGTAGACCGGCGTGTACCGCTCCAACTCGACCACCCCGTGCGGCACGCTCTGGAGCTGGATGTCCTGGAACTCCGACGTGCGGTCGTCGAGGCAGAGGACCGTGACGTTGCGTCCGGAGAAGAACTGCTTGAGCGCCAGGATCTGCTTTCGATAGCGAAGTCCGCTCTGGGCGAGCAGCCGGATCTCGCTGAGTGAATCGAGCACGATGCGCCGCGGCTTGACGCGATCGACTTCCTTCAGCATCCCCTTGATCGTCTCGCCCAACTCGACCTCGGCGGGATAAAAGACCGTGGTTTCTTCTTCGGCCAGCGCTTCCTCGCCGATCATCTGTTCGTAGATGGCCAGGCCGTCGAGCGACCAGCCATGCGAGGTAGCGACGGCGCGCAGTTCCTCAGCCGTTTCGGACAAGGTGATGTAGAGACCAGCCTCGCCGGCGCGCATACCTTCGAGCAGGAACTGCAGGCCCATCGTCGTCTTGCCGACTCCTGGGTCGCCCTGAATGAGATAGACGCGGTTGCGCGGAAACCCGCCGAGAAGAATGTAGTCGAGCCCCTGGATTCCTGTGGGTGCGAACTCCGAATTCATGTTCCTGCTCCCATGCGAACAATCTTTGCGATGGCGCACCTGCGGCGGGCACTCGCTCCCAACCTCAGTTGCAACTGATGGAACCAAAATGAACGGCTTCGTTGGCTGCGATGTCCCCCGAATCCGTCGCGGCTGAGCACGTTCATTCCAACTTGCGTGCCATGATCATGGCTACATGCCACGCATCGAGGACTTCTCCGTCGGCCAGCGTGCGAGCTTCACGAAGACGTTCACGGAGGACGACGTGCAGCGCTTCATCGCCATCACCGGCGACGTCAATCCGCTTCACGTCGACGATGCCTTTGCGGCGGAAACGAAGTTCGGCCGGCGCGTCCTGCACGGAATGCTCACCGCCTCGATCTTCTCGACGATGGTGGGCATGTTCCTCCCCGGAACCGGTGCGATCTACCGCTCGCAAACGCTGCGGTTTCTATTGCCGGTCTACGTCGGCGATACGGCCACCGCGCACTTCGTGGTTCGCGCGATCGACCGCACGAAACACCGCCTCGAGATCGAAGCGTGGATCGAGAATGAAGCGGGGGAGCGGGTGATCGAGGGGGTGTGTGAAGCGGGTTTGTTGCGTGGGTAATGCTAAGGACTTTCTGCTCACCAGCCGGGCGGCTTGTGAAACTCACCATTGCGGTCTGTCAGTACGGACGGGAGCAACGATTGAGCGAGCGCCCATGTGCGTACCTGTTTGACGAAGCTGGCGCATTTCATCAGCTCCAACGATTGACGCTGGTGAGGATTGATGATGCCGACCGGCTTTCCGAGCTTCCTGACAGCTTGAATGGGTGCCACCAAATCCGAGTCGTTGGAGATGATCACCGCTGCGTCATATGCGTTTGAGAAGGCATCCACCAGCAACTCTGTGGCCAGATTCACATCCGAGCCCTTCTCTTTCATATC
>DATLVW010000807.1:0-5273 GCA_035577085.1 Thermoanaerobaculia bacterium | reverse complement strand
CCTCGCTGTTGAAGCGATGGTTGAGGATGCGCATCGCGGCGAGGTAGCAGGCGTTGAGATCCACGTCAGGCCTCAACCTGCTCATCGCGGCTGAAGATTCTCGGATCGGGGCGAAAGCTGACAGACCAGAACCTCGGCCCGCAGCAACGGAACGCCGGGAGGGTCGAAGGTGACGCGCCGAACGGCCATCGATTCGAGCAGCGCCCGGGCATTCGGCGAGTACCAGTGATAGCGCGGCGAAAGGACGACCGTAACCTCGCGAACGTTGCCGGCGCGCAAGGTTGCAAGCGCAACGAAAAGCTCGCGATCGCCGAACGGCTGCATGAACTTCTTTTCGAAATAGAGCGCGCTCAACTCCTCGGGGAGCCAATAGACGTCGCTGATCACAACCTGCGGCGCGGTGCGGACGATAGTCACGAGCTGTGACGTCGCCTCGAGTTTGCGGTGCAGAAGCACGAGGCCGTAACCCTCGATCACGAACGAAATGACCACGAGCGCAACCGCGATCTTCGACCGACGCAGCGAGAGCATGACCAGTAGCGGAACGATCGTGAGGAAGTAGCGCGGACCCCAGACGACGCCGCTCCAGTTCACGCGCAGAACCAGCGGCATGAGCACGACATAGACCGCGGCGATCCGAGCGATGAGCGCCATCGCATCGTCACCGGTAACAAGCGCGCGCCATCGAGTCAGGAAGAGGACCGTGAACGGCAGAAAGAGGAAGAGTCCCTGCGTGTAGATCGTGTTGACGATCGGATCGCTGTCAGTGATCCAGAAGATGATGCCGATGAGCGAGCCGATGCCAACAAGAACCGCGGCGATGACTTCTGCGCGAGACTCCTGCTCCGGCGCGCGGCGGCGAAATCCGATCACGATCGCTGCAGCCGCCGGCACCGCGAGAAGAGCAGCGATCAAAGGCCGCCCGTGAAAATGGAAGAGGAAGTACAGAACGTTGCGGACGATGCGCGCCGGCAGCGGGACATCGTCAGCCGCCGCATGCACAGCGAGATGCAGGCCGAACGGGTTGCCGAAGATCATCCATTGCGCGAACCAGTAGGGCGCAGTCACGATCGCGGCACCGAGGAGCAGTGGCGCGATCCGCGGGCGCAGTTCCCGCGCAACGGCGAGTGCGATGATCACCGCGGCAAGAAACACGTAGCCTTCATCGCGGATGACGATCGAAGCGCCTGCCGCGAGCCCGGCCAGCAACGGCTTCCGCCGCAGGAGCAACACGACCGCGCCTGTGGCCAGCAGCGTGGCCAGCGTGTGCTCCCAGAAATCGAGCGAATAGAAAGCCAGCGGAGTCGCGAACGCGGTCACGATCACCGCCCAGGCTGGATCGGCATCGCTACCCGCCGCACGCAGTAGCGCCGGCATCATCATCAGAATCCCGATGCCTGCTGCGAGTGGAATCCAGGGTGTCCCCAGCGGCGCGGCGAGCAGCGGGAACACCCACGGAACGATGGAGAAGTAATGCGTCCCGAGCTGGCGGAAATGGCTACCGGCGGCGGGGAACCAGCGGAAACCCGGATCGATGTCCGCGGCCGGATAGCCGATCGAGACATGGCGATAACCGCTGGCCGCGAAGTTCTCGGCGACGAGATTCTTGTTTCCGGCGTCGCTGATCCAGAACGCGTTGGCCGGGAGCGTGATGCGGATCGCCACGAGCAGCGCTGCCGCCACGAAGATGGCGAGACGTGTTCGGATCACGCTGCGGCTGGCTGCGTCGACGGTCATCGCTGGCGAGATCCACAATCTTCGCAGCCGGAGGAGCTTGGTGCGCCCTGAGGGATTCGAACCCCCAACCCTCAGATCCGAAGTCTGATGCTCTGTCCAGTTGAGCTAAGGGCGCGTCAGAGAAAAACTACCACAGTTGCGAGGAGTGCGAGCGTCTCGCTCGCGGCGGCGAGGCGTCCCCGCCTCGGCGTGGTTTTCGTAACGCCGGACGTTTTGTTCGCATCGCCGAGGTTTACCGCCGGGCGAGACGCCTGCACTCCTTAGAGCAGCCCGAGGAAGCGCAGCCTTTGTTGGTAGCGAAGTCCCGCCCCTGCGAGACTGAACTGCGTTCGCATCGTGTCGCGGGCGCGTTCGCCGATCCGCGCGCGGTACGCGGCATCGTCCAACAGTCGCCGCATGAATTGCGCGGCGTGATCGACATCCGGTTCAGCCCACTGCTGGCCAGCGGCATACGGGCCATGCGCGCGGTCGAGCTTGACCAGCTCGTAGTCGACGGGACACGAATTGCGGCCGTTCATGAAGTCCATGTTTCCCGACCATCCCGTCGCCACGACCGGCTTGCCGAGGAACATGGCCTCGGCGAAGGTGAGTCCAAACCCCTCGGAACGGTGCAGAGAAACGACCGCATCGCACGCGGCGATCAGGCCATTCACGCGTCCGCGCGAAAGCATCCGATCGGTCAGATACATATTAGATATGCCGCGGATGCACTCCTCGATCGCGGCGTACTCCGTTGGATGATCAGCCGCCTGACTGACTTTGATCAGCAAAGCGACCGGTGACGAGCTCGAAAATGCTCGCTGAAACGCATCGATCGCTCCGAGCGGATTCTTTCGCGCCGTGACGTTGGCGAGGTCGAACATGCAGAGAAACGTGAAGCGCCCAGCCGGCACACCAAGCTCCCCGGGGGTGCATATCTCGATGTTGCTCACTTCGATTCCATGCGGCATATGCACGACCGGAATCCTCACCTTCCGGCTGATGGCATTTTGAATGAACGCGCTGGGCGCCCAGATCTCGTCGAGCGGCGCCGCCGACGCGATCCATGCGTCGGGTAGCTCGGGCAATTCCCAGTGCCAGCATCCGATGTTGTACGCGTTCGCCTCGAACCCGCTTCGAAGCTGCTCGTGCACGCCCGGAGCCTGATCGGCGTTGAGGTGAAAGATGCTCGCGCCATAAACAGCCTGCTGGGTGCCTTCATCGCCGTCGACATCGACGAGATGATTGGCGAGCCCGATCGCATCGCACGATTTCTGGCAGAGGCGTGCCGACTCACCGACGCCGGTCTCCCGCCCGATGTAACCAATGATGTTGAGTCCCGCCGGAAGAGTCGACTGATGACGAACCGGGCCGGGCGAATCGTCGCGCCGTCCCAACAGAGTCTCGCGCATGGCCTTTCGAACATGACGCGGAAACAGGCGCACCAGTGGCCGCAGGCGCGAGAGCCATTGGTACGACACCCCACCCGCTCTTGCGAGCAGCGCCGGTCTGGGCGCCGGGCCGCTGTACTCAGCAAAGAGCTCGGGATGGGCGAACGGGTCTGCCCCGGCGGCGTCCTGCAACTCGATCGAATTGCGATAAGCAATTCTGGCGGCGTCCGGCACCGGTTTCCCGTCGTGAAACGTCCCGAACGCGTAGGGCGATGCACGGGACGGCTCGAAGCCCGCCGCACGCAAGAGGACAAGGTAATCGTCGACGAGTTTGCGGGCGTCGCCGATATCGCTGAGCTTCCGCCCATGCTCGTGCTTCGACAACATGGATGGAGCGGCCGGATCGAGTCCGCTGAAATGATAGAAGCGGAGCGGCTGTCCGTTGATCGTTACCTCGCTGCCCTCGCCAGCGACGGCTCGCTGCTCGAGGTTCCAGTAAGCGACGTTGTATCCGTCGTGACGAATGATTGCGACGCCGGGAAAGAGACCGGGCGCGAGATCGATCCACTTCTGATCAGCGAAGAGTCCGCGCGCGGTATCGACGACGCATTGAAACTCGAGCTTCTCCTTCCACCAGTCGAGAAACCGTGCAAGAGCCGGTTGCCGCCACACGGCCAGGAAGCCGAGGTTGTAGGTGCCGGCGAGGAGGATGGAGCGCTCGCTCGGATGATCGTCGCCGGAGATCGATCCGGTCAGATGCGGCGTCACCGCCAGGAACGTTTCCGGAGGGAGCGCATCGAGCTCGACGAGCGGGCTGTAAACGCAAGTGTCCGGATCGAGAAAGACGACGCGGTCGTAGCCAAGTCCAAAGAGGTGCTCGAACATCCACGGCTTCATGGCGGTGTCGAGCTCGAAAATGGTGTAGCGGAAGTAGAACTGACGCGGATTCGGCAGCGGCAAGGCATCGATCGACATCGTTGTGAGGCTCTCGTCCGGCTCCCGACTCCCGGCCTGTGACTCCCCGCCCACGATGAGTAAGAATCGCTCCCACTCCGGATGATGTCGCCTGACAGAGTCCATGAGGACTCTCACGAAGTGCCGGTAGTTCGGAGAAATGATCGAGAAGACCGCGGTGCGCATCGGACTGGGACGCGCGAATGTATCCGATCCGGGTTCTCCGCGCCTCCGCGTGAACAGGTTCTTGTTTCACGCGGAGAACGCTCACGACCGAAGGAGCGCCAGGAACTTCCGGATCCGATCGGCGTTTTTGCCGGCATCGCCGACGCCGACGCGCGACGTCGAGCGCACATCGACGCGGCTCTGCTCTCCCGCGGCACGAACGCGTACCACGATGTCGTCGTGGAATCCGAACCACGCCGTCGTCGCCGTCGCCTCGAGGATGCCTTCCGCCGGACGCACGGAGACGATCTCCCATTCCATCGTCTTCGCCGCCTGCAGGATTTTCGCAAAAGCGGCGTCGCTGTTGAGCGGCAGGTCGAGCGTAACTAGATCGGGATAGCCCGCCCGCTGCAGACCTGCCGTCTTGACGTCGATCCGGTCCGGCGCCGGGTTCGCACCTTTGCGCAACGGAAGAACCGCGGCGAAGTGCGGCGGGTCGGCAAGGTCGGTGCTGATGTCGTGAATGCGTGGTTTACCGCGGGCGCCCACGATCTGCGTGAGCGGCAGCAACACGATCACCGCGCACGCGATCGCAGCGATCGCGGGCACCGGATTCGAGCGCGTCCGCCACCACGCAAATCCCGAGACGAGAAGCGCAAGTGCTCCCACGAGAAACGCAACCGCAAAGAGCGCCAGACCAACCTTGAAATCCCACCACCCCCAGCGCGTGCCGGGACCGGAGAGAAGCAACGAGAAGAAGGCAAGCGCCGCGAGGATCACACCGGCAATCGTCATCGTGTAAGTGTAGTTCGAGGATAACGGTCCGGAACTGCCGGACGCTCAGTGGTTCCATAAACGATCCCTTTCCGCCAGATCCTCCGTCACGTTTCCGAAAAGAACCGCTTTGGGCGACTCATAAAGGTGTCTTTTTCGTGCGCCGGCACCAAACCGGACGTACATTGACGGTCAACCCGAAACCTACAACCCCGGAAACAACTCAGATGAGGATCACGCGATGAACCATCGTGTCCCGTTTCTTCTGGCGGC
>DATLVW010000806.1:0-5589 GCA_035577085.1 Thermoanaerobaculia bacterium | reverse complement strand
TAAGTTCGGTTCTGTCGCTGATCCGAATTCTTGCAGCGACCCAGTGGGCGCACTCTAGCGCGCCAGCCCGTTGCGCCGGCCGAGCAACGGGCATTTTCTTATCCGGCCCTTTGCATCTGGTGTGCGACCAGCGCCAGATCGATCGTCGAGATCAGATCGTCCCCGACCTGGGAAGTCCTGATCGTGTGCACGTGCGGCATCGCGCGGCGGAGTGCATCGACAGACGGCGTGACGACGAGCATGGCTACCTTTTGATCGTGCCGCGCTTCGATCCGGCGCGCGAAAGTGATTGCCGCGAGCGCCGGCAGTTCGACGATCAAGCCGTCGACGTGGTTGCTGCCGGCGATCTCCACCGCGATCGTGTCATCGTCGATCCTGCTCACCATGTAGCCGGCGGAGCGGAGCAGCGACGCGGTTGCCGATGAGCCGGGATCAGCTCGCAGGAGCAGATGCGGTACGAGTTGGGTCACTGAATGCCGTCCTTTCCCGCGCGATGCGCAGGTATTGATGTTGTTTGATCAACGTCTTGACGCGAGCCACGATCTGCATCGTGTCGTCCGACTTCGGGATCACGCCATCGGCGCCGAACTCCTCGGCCTTTGCCGCCAACTGCGCTAGGGGCAGGCCCGAAAAAAGAACGACCATGGCGTCCGTTTTCCGAAGCAGGCGTTCCCGTCCCAGCCGGAAAAACGATTCACCGGACAGAGCCCCAAAACTGAGATCGAGGAGAATCAGGTCGGGATTGGCGTCGCGGAGAACCAACGGCAGCGTGATCATCGAGTCGTGTGTGGTGACATCAAGACCTTCGGCTTCGAGGAGCGCTTTCATCCCAGCCAGGATTTCGATCTGGTCATCGACGATGAGCACGCGGCCGCGCGGCGGATTGAGGGTGCTCATCGCGTGGCCGCCTGTACGCGGCGAATCAGTCCAGCCAGCATTTGTGGATGCACCGGCTTGATGAGGTAATCGTCGATCCCGTATTTCAGCCTGGCTTCGTTCTGATAGCGCGTGTGCTTGTAGATGGCCGTCATCAGAGCGATGTGCGGGTGATAGTCAACGTCGATCCTGCGAATGAAACGGGAGATCTCGAATCCGTGCATCTCCGGCAGCAATCCGTCGACGAGGATGAGATCCGGCCGGTGTTCGCTGGCAATCCGGATGGCCTCGTAGCCGCTGCTGGCCGTCAGGGCATCGATGTGCAAGGCCCGGAACTCCTCCACCAGCAAGGCCCGCAGCTTCCGCTCATCCTCGACAATGAGCACAGACGGCAGCCAGTCATTCGCCGGGATATAGAGATGGTGATCAACTACGATTTCCGCGACACTCATGGTTTGGACCCTCTTTCGCTCGTGAACTCGGAGTAGTAGTGGTCCAAGGTCGCTGCCATTTCCACGCACCGAGCTAAATTGTTGCAGGCGTAGAGGAACAAGGCATTCTTGCTTCGTTCAGCGCCGTGCGATTTTCGGAGGAGTGTCCGGAAATGGGACGGGGTGGTTAACGGAATGTCCGTGCGCCGGCCGACTGGGCCTTCTCCAAACGATGGGGAGTCGCTAGTCGGTAGTCGGGTGTGGGAGCGCGGCATCATCCCCGCCTCTGATCCGACTCCCGACTCCCGAAACGCGACCCCCGATCAGCAAGCGTTCGAAAGGTCAAAAAACGTGACTAGTAGCCGTCAGGCTACCTGCGTATTGTGGCGTCGTTCCATCAATCAACCCATGCGCTGCGATCGCCCACTGCAGGAGCCCGCCTCACCGTTCATTCGGAGCGATGGGGCCTCGCTTCATGAAGCGGTCGTCGACGCACTGGCCCGCATCCTTCTGGAAGTGGACGAAGCGCTGACGCTCCTCGACGGAGAGGAAGCAAACCGCTTCCTCTGGATCGAACCGCACCTGCGCAACGTATTCGACGAGATCAATTCCGTCATGTTCCGGTTGACGGATTAAGGATGACACCGCGCGTTTAGCGCGTATCGTCAACGGCTTCGGATCTCCGACCCCCGACTCCCGACTCCCGGCACCCGTTCTTGCGTTACCTACGTAAGGCGCGCCATACTGACCGCGCCTCCCATGCCTGCCGAATTGACTCCGCTTGACGAAGCAAGTGTGCCGTCACCGCCGTTGGCCTGCATCGAGTCACCCCCTCCTCCCTTGTCGGGACAGGAAGCCTTCGCCGAGATCTACGAGAGTCACGCCCGATTGCTGCGCCTCATCGCCGTGCGCGACTATCGCGTTCCGTTTGGCGATGCTGAAGCGATCGTGCATGACATCTTCATGCACTACTTCAGCAACCCGGGCGTCGTGCGCGGTGAGTTGAAGCCGTACTTCCGAGGGGCGGTGAGGAATGAGTGTCTCGAGTATTGGCGGAAACGGCAGCGCGAGCAGACGGTCTTTTGCGGTGTCGACGACGTCGAGCACGCCTCCTCGGACGAAGACGCGCTGATGTCGGACACGATTGCCGTGCGTCTGGCCGTGGCCGAGACGATGGCACGCTTGCGGCCGCGGTGCCGCGACGCCCTGCGCTGCTTTCACTACGAAGGGAAGTCGATGCGCGATGTGGCCGCGGAGCTCGACGTCGCGCCGCTCTACGTCCGCCAGCTCCTTCATCACTGCCGTAAGGCGGCCCGTGCCATCTTCGAGTCCATCACGCGGGTGGCGTCATGACCCATATCGACGAAGATGCGCTTACGGAGTATGCAGTTGCCGATGGACGCAACCGTTCGGCGTCTGCGGCGATCGCCGGTCACTTGAATGAGTGCGAGGAGTGCCAGGCACGCTACGGGCGCATCGCCGCATTCTTCGACGCCCTGACGTCGCCGGACATGTGGGAAGCCGCCGATGCAGGCGCCGCTGTTGCCGCGAACCAGCGCGCCATTCTGGAGTTTGCGGCGCGCTCGCAACAGGAGTACGCCGAGGCGGCCCGAGCGCTCGCTCCGCTGCTCGCGGACACGGTCGGCTTCATTCGGGAGCGCATCGAGCGTGACGAGGGCTACCGGACCGGCGGGACGGTACGAGTGCTATCCGAGGCCGCCAACGATGCCTTCGAGCGCAACCCGTTGCACGCCCGGAATCTGGCCGACGCCGCAGTCGTCATCGCGGAACAGCTCTCTACCGACGACTACCCACTCGATACAGTTCACACGCTGCGCGGTCTGGCGTGGAAGGAGCGAGCCAACGCGCTGCGGTTCCTGGCGGAGTACCCGGCCGCGCTCGATGCCCTCTCACGCCCAGCGCGAATTCTCCCGCCTCGGCCCGCACGCCTTCGAGCTGGGCAACCTCGCGTACATCCGGGCCGTCGTGCTCACCTACATGGACCGCCTCGGCGAAGCGACAACGCAAGCGGTCGAAAGTGCAAGGATTTTTGCCGCGTATGGCGACGACGAGCGCTGGATGCGTGCGCGCAGCGTCGAGGCGGGAGTGCTGTTCTACCGACGGGAGTTCGCGGAAGCGGCGGACGCTTTTGAACAGTTGCGCGCGTATGCGGAGTCGAAGGGCGACGCGATTGAGATGGCACGACAGTCCTACAACATGGCGACGTGTTTCCTTGAACTGGGCGATGCGGCACGTGCTGCGCTGCTGCTCCTGGACGCACGCAGGGTTTACCAGGAACAGGATGTCAGAACAGGTCTCGTTCGAACGGATTGGAAGCTTGGTGTTCAATCTCGCGTGGCTGGACGCTTCGAAGAGTCCGTCGCACAGCTTCGCGCGGCCAGGAAAGCCTCGGAAGATTTGAGGTTGCCGGAAGAAGCTGCGCACATCACGCTCGATTTGATCGAGTCGCTGCTGCTGGCGGGCACAGCGCGCGAGATCTCCGTTCTTTGCTCCGAGGTAATGCGCTACTTCCGACGCTCCGGGAAACTGCGGCAGGCGTTGACCGCAGCGGCCTTCCTCAAGGAGGCAGCGGCTCAAGGCACCATTCGGGTCGAGACGGTGCAGCACGTCCGTTCGTTCGTGCAACGGCTGGAGCGCCTGCCCGATCTCCTCTTCGCTCCGCCGGTCGATTAGTTCCTTCCCAAACATCACACAACTCATTCCCTCTGTGTTTACGAGGGCGCCCTCTCAGACTTTGCCGGCAAGTTCGGCTCAGGAGGGCACATGAGAGGTGTATCCAGACGCATTGTCAAAATGCTCGCGGTTGCGGGAGTGGTCGCAACGCTAGTCGTCCCACCGGCTTTCGCCGAAGCGAAAACGTCCGAAAGAGGCGGTGGCTTCGTTTCCCTTGTCCGGATGATCATTCGGGCGTTCGACACGATCGATATCAGTTTCCCCCCCGGTTGATCGCAACGTGACGATTTGCGCAGAGAAACCACCGTCGGGCGGGGACGCCCGACGGGAGCAGACAGGAATGTCTGCTCTACGATGCAAATGCGCGGGCGCGCCTTCGGACGCGCCCGCGCGGGACTTACTGCACGAGAGCGGTTACTTGCTCTTTGGATCGGTCGTCGATGACGAGGATGTCACCGGCGAGGACTCCGTGGAAACCGGGGCTGCCGGTTTCGGGGCCGGCTTGGACTTGGACTTCCGTCCGCGCTTGCCGAGGGCTTTTCCCATCGCATCGACGTGCGGAATGAGATCGGCCGACTCGGGCCGTTTGGACAGACGCTTGGCCAGGGCGAAGGTTGTCAGCGCTTCGCTTCCAACCGTGTTCATCGCCTTGGTGACACTGTGCTTGACGAAGGAAGTCAGCGCTTCCAGCTCGTCACCCACCGGACCGTACGCCTCGGCAAAGCTCTTCAGATCGGCATTCCGCGCGAGATCCTGGCCACCTCCTCGGACCAGTGGCGCGTGGCTCTTGACCGCCATCGACGTCAGCTCGACAAACTCCGGCGGAACCGAAGCCGCTTGCGACAGCCGCCGGCGTGCGTCTTTGGTCTCCGGGATTACCAGATTCGGGATCCTCTCCCTCATGGCCCGAAGCTCTTCGACGAGCGCCAGCGCGGAATCGGCGTACGACTCCTGTGGGGGTGTAACGGGTACTTCATTGGATGAAGACATAGTCCCTCCATAGTCAACTCAACTGCTGTGATCAGTGCGGGCAGTTTGCGATGAAGGCGGAGCACGTCCTCGAACGATGCGTCTTACGGCCTCGGCCACGGTCAGACAAATCGACCGTTGACGCCGGAAAGGAATGCGGTTGCTTTCACGGGCGAGCAGGTCGGGTGGAATGCATGGCGCCCCGCTCCTCCGAAGAACGATGACCGCCTTCCCTGCATCCGCCGCTTGCTCTTCGATCGGGATGGCGATGGCACCGCTCTCCACGGAATCGGCCAGCCAGGTGAGGGTGTCTTCAAACCGGCTGGAGATCGCGGCCAACTGTTCGTAGGCGACGACCCAGCAGAGGGACGCCTCGATTACCTTCTCCGGGGCGTCGAGGGCAACTTTGGGGAATTGCTCCGCGCGGTCCAACACATCGCGCAGACCGGCTCTGGCGCGGTCCAATTTCCCGGCGGCATCGGACAGCCAGAACCCAACGCGTCGCAGCTGACGCGATGCCCGGACCGGCCCCTCTGCCGCGAACCGTTCCGAGGCCTCGATGACTTGCAGGGAGGAGTTGATCAGATGGAACGTGCGATCGATCGCCCGCCGCGAGCGG
>DATLVW010000805.1:0-4802 GCA_035577085.1 Thermoanaerobaculia bacterium | reverse complement strand
AGGCCGAGGGCCTGGAACTCCATGATCTGAGGGTGGAGGGCGATCGTCTCTTCCATCAGGCGTTTCGCTTCGTCGAGGTCGCGCCCGAGGTGAGCGAGGGAGAGGGCGATGCCTTCGCGGGCGGCGGGGTCGTCTGACTGACGGTACGACGCGATCGCATCGTCGAAGCGCCCGAGGAGTTTGAGCGCTTCGGCGCGGTGGAGAGGATCGTCCTTCGCAGCGGTGATGGCATCTGCGTAGCGGTGTTGCTGGATGAGTTGCTGGGCGTTGGTGACCGGCTTTTGCGCGAGCATCCAGGCGGCGAGCCAGCCGATGAGGATCACGGCGGCGACGATGATGATGATTTGAAGCATGGTGTTGAGAGTCTACT
Source organism: Thermoanaerobaculia bacterium (assembly GCA_035577085.1). Taxonomy (GTDB): domain Bacteria; phylum Acidobacteriota; class Thermoanaerobaculia; order Gp7-AA8; family Gp7-AA8; genus JADGNZ01. Next base: position 4,432 of record DATLVW010000805.1, on the reverse strand, counting down.
TTGATCGTGGGCCCTCATTCTTGATCGAACCCGATCAGGATTAGATGGAGAAACGGATGGCGACGCGGATCGATCGGTTCGGCCAGATCGCGTGATTTGCACAGACCGCAGGCGAGACGCCTACGAGCCAGCCGGCGGGACGCCAGCGTTCCGCTGGCCAGCTGCGGCAGGTTAGTCATTTGGCGCGCGTTGGCCACTTTGCGGATGGAACGCTGCCGTCTCGGCGGCTGGCCCGGCGGCGTCCCGCCGCCGTCAGCCCACCACGCCGCGCTCATCCGGCCTTCCGCGCTCGATTGGAGATTAGCGATGATTGGAAGTCGGACGGAGTGGTTGTGCTGGCAACGGTTTGGGCGCGGCCAGCGGTGTTGCTGCGAGCGGTTGTCCGGCCTTTTGTGCTGCCGCCTGTTGCGCGGCGGCTTGCTGTGCGGCGACGACCTCGGGGGGCACTACCGCGCCCGGCTCGGTGACGAACGTTCGCATCGTTTGCGGGTGGCCGTCGAAGGCGTATTTGAGGTCGGGCATTGGCAGAGGTTTGTTCTCGTCCTGCTGGTTGGTGAGGTCGGTGACTTCCGTCAGCGGGATGGCGGCGGCGGCGGAGACGTCGCGGGCGTTGCGTCTCGTCACGTATTCGTGGAGGCCGGCCAGGAGGAGGATGACGAGAACGACGCCGAGGGCGACGACCACGCCTTGTCGCTGCCGGGCGAACTGCACGACGGTTTCGGATGCCGAGGTCTCGCGGGGATGGAAGACCTCGTTGAGCATCGCCTGCGTGTCGACCGGCTTCTCGCCGGTGCGTGGATCGGCACCGCAATAGGGACAGATCCGAGCGACAGAATCGATCTCGCGCCGGCAGGCGGCACAGGTGACGCGGTCAGAGGCGGCGGTTTGCGGATCGGCAGTCATCGCGGCCGCACCGTTATATCGACAGCGAAGCTCGCTGTCACGGGTCGGCCGTTTTCGGTTGCCGGACGGAAACGCCAATTCTGCACCGCGGCGATGATCCGCGGCATCTCGCCCGGGATCGACTGCGTGATGTTGATGCCGCGTACGCGCCCTTCGGAGCCGACGGTCAGGATCAGCCGCGCATTCTCCGGACGATAGACCTGCATCGACGGAACTGGCTGATAGAGAGGAACCGGCTGCGTGCGCAGCGACTCCGTCGGGATGTTGTTTGCGGCGCGCTGTGCATTCGCGCGTTGTGCTTCCCTCGATGCGGTGCGGCGAGCCGGTCCTGATTCAACGCCGCCTGCAATCGTGCGAGGATCGACGATGCCTGCGTTTGGGTGTTTCTCCCGCTCCGCCCGGGCGCGCTCGACTGCGACGGAGTATGCGCCGGACGGCAGCGCGGTGGCGTCGGAACGCTCGCCGTTGATCTCCGCGCTGCCCGCGCTCGCTGGTGGTGCGGGCGCACTCGTGACCGGTGGCTGTTCCTGCAACGGGCTCGTTCCATCGACCGGCACGAGCATGACGGTCGTGCGCGACGACGATCCGGCGCCGGTCTGCGGCGATGGATTCGACGCCTTCTCGGAGGCGCTTGTCTCATTGCCTTCGGAGCGGTTGAGCAGCGATCCGACGAAGAACGCCAGGATCACGAGCACGACGAATGCCCCCGCGCCGAGGAGCCGGTTGCGGACCCGGTTATCGGCAGGCGGCGTGTACGGGTTGGCGATCGGTGGCGTCGTCGATTCGGCGGGGCGGGGCCGGGCCTGATCCCAACCGCAATAAACACACGAGCGGGCAGAGGAATCGATCGGACGCTCACAACGGACACACGGTTTTCGTTCAGACATAACTCTTTCTTCTTCGCAGCTCTGCTGCAACCGCCGTACCGGTACAATGCGCAGGTGCTTTCCCCCGACCAGTTGCTCGGACCGTACCGTCTCATCAACCGCGTAGGCGCCGGCGGGATGGGCGAAGTCTGGCGCGCCGAGGACTCGCGGCTCGGCAGGGTGGTGGCAATCAAGGTGCTGCCGCCGAGCTTCGTTGCCGATGCCGAGGCGACGTCGCGGCTGAAACGGGAAGCGCGCACCGCAGCCCAGCTCTACCATCCATCGATCGCGACGATCCACTCGATCGAGCAGGATGGCGACCACATCTTCATCGTTGAAGAGTTCGTCGAAGGTGATTCACTGACGAAAGTGATCAAGCGCGGCGGTCTGGCCGAAACGGAGATCTGCCGCATCGCCCGCGCGGTGGCTGATGCTCTTGCCGAGGCACATGCAAAAGGCATCGTGCACAGGGACATCAAGCCTGACAACATCATCGTGGCCGGAAATCGCGTGAAGGTGCTCGACTTCGGGATCGCCAAGCAGGTTGGCGCGCCGGGAGCATCGCCCGAAACCTTCGTCACGCAGCAGGGCATGATCCTCGGCACCGTTCACTACATGTCGCCGGAGCAAGCTCTGGGCAAGACCTTCGACGGCCGTACCGATGTCTTCTCCCTCGGCGTCGTGTTGTACGAGATGGCCACGGGGCGCAAGCCGTTCGAAGGCGAGACGATCACGGAGACGATGACGCAGATCATCCGCGACGAGCCGGTGGATGCCGCTGCCGTCAACCCGGGAGTCTCGCCGGGGTTGAAGGCGATCATCGACCGGTCGCTGCGCAAGAATCCGGGCGAGCGATACACGGCGGCGGAGCTGGTGACCGCGCTCGACACGCAACTCGGCCGCGCCGGCACGGTGCCGTACACGTCGCCGCAATCGGCGGCGCCGACGGTGGTGGTGGCCGCGGCTGCAGGAGGAGATCCGACAGTTCGCACCGGACCGCAAGTGCAGACGGCAGCTCCCACGCAGATTCAAGGGGTGGCTCCGACGATTCGCACCGGACCGCAAGCCCCGACTGTGCAGGAGCTGGCCGCTCCGCAACCTCCGGCGAAGCCAAAGGGCCGCGGTGCGTTAGCCGCGGTGATCGTGGTGATGGTGATCATCCTCGCTGCGGTAGCGGGCGTGTGGGCAACGCATCGATCGGAGCCGAAGGTGACGGCATCGCAATCGGTCGTGCCGCCGCAGACTTCCGCTGCGCAGTCGTCGACCGCTGTGAATGTGACCGCGCCTTCCGACGCGACGGTCGAAGAGACTGCGAGCGATACGTCGAATACGACTACGACGGCGAAACAGGTCGGGAAGACATCGACGACGCCGACGACCGATACCGCGGAAGAGACGCAGACTACCGCTGAGCCAACGGCATCGGCACCGGCTGAATCGGAGTCAGCGCCGGGAGCGGACGCGCTCTACACGAATGCCATGAGGCAGGTTCGCGACGGTGACGCGATGGAGGCGCGGAAGACGCTGCATCGTGTCCTGCAGCAGGACCCTCACTACGCGAAGGCGCACTTCCGCCTGGGAGAGATCGCCCTCCTCAATCGAAACCTCGACTACGCGAGCCAGGAACTTCAGAAAGCACTCGACGACACGGACCGTCTCGGCCCTCGCGAGCAGCAGCTCACGCACCTCGGGATGGCCCTCGCAACGCACGAGAAGCGGGAGGTTGAGCGGCTCAGCGACGAGATCGAGCAACGCTGGCCGAACGATCCCGATCTCGAGCGCATGCGCACGACGTTCCCCGGCATGTTCGGCGAGCTGGGGCGCGGCGTGCAGCAGCGCGATCATGGGCGCGCGCGACGCTGGCAGAGGCCATAGGCGTGCGGATTTCACGCTGGGTTGGCAGCGCGAAATCAGCTTGCTTGTATCACCCCTTGCACCATCCGCGCATCATCCCTCGTGTCATCCTGAGTCGCCGGAGCCGCGCCCCACGCTGCATTTGCACCGGCAGGCTTTGCGGCGTAGGACGATCGAAGGATCTCAAACTACGAAGATCTCGTTGGCCCAGCGCGAGCGAACGTCAATGGTCGCAAACTCTCGCGCGAGACGAACACGATCTGCGAAACTTGAGATCCTTCGACGTCCTACGCCGCCGCTCCACGCGTCGCGAGGGATCGAGTACGAAGGGCGGCTCCGGCAGTCTCAGGATGACACCAATCGCGATTGGACGATCAACTCCGGATGACACTCAACCCTAATCACGCGCAAACCGTGTGGTGTCATCCTGAGTCGCCGGAGCCGCGCCCCACGCTGCATTTGCACCGGCAGGCATCGCGGCGTAGGACGATCGAAGGATCTCAAACTTTACGGATCGTGTTTGCCCAGCGCGAGCGAACGTCAATGATCACCACTGCTCGGGCGAGACGAGCACGATCTGCGAAACTTGAGATCCTTCGACGTCCTACGCCGCCACTCCACGCGTCGCGAGGGATCGAGTACGAAGGGCGGCTCCGGCAGTCTCAGGATGACACCAATCTCGATTGGACGATCAACTCCGGATGACACTCAACCCTAATCACGCGCAAACCGTGTGGTGTCATCCTGAGTCGCCGGAGCCGCGCCCCACGCTGCATTTGCACCGGCAGGCATCGCGGCGTAGGACGATC
>DATLVW010000804.1:0-24656 GCA_035577085.1 Thermoanaerobaculia bacterium | reverse complement strand
CGATTATGTATTCGCTGAAGCTCGAGTACTACCGAACGATCCCAACCCTGAGCGAATACATAATCGTGTCGCATCGCGAGCGGCGCATCGTCGTTGAGACGCGCGGAAACGATGGCGCGTGGACTACGCGCGTCGCAGCGAAGGGAGAGCGAATTGAGGTCTCTTCTCTTGATGCCGAGCTGGTCGTCGACGAGGTCTATCGCCACAGTTCCGTGCGGTGAGGAAACCAACTTGCCCGCTCGCGCTCGCTTGACAGTCGCATCCGCGTCGTCGTTATAATCCCAGCCGACAGAAGAAGTTCAGTTCCTAAAGAGGGCGTACCCACGCCCTCTTTTTGCTTTTTGGGCGTAGGCCCCTTTTTCATTTTGGAGGAGACATGAAAAAACATAGTTTGCTCTTGATGTTCGTCCTGGTTCAGATCGTCTTTGCAGGGTTGCTGTTCGGGGAAGATGTGCGGGCCTCGGTGGCTAACGCACCATCGCAGAGTGGGATCGCGAAGGCTCCCGTGGCAACATCGCTGACTCCGACTCCGGCCGGGTCGCGCAGGCACGCCGGTACGCCGCCGAAAATTGAGCCGGAACAGCAGTTCGAAGGAACCATCACCGTTGCCTCGGCGACCTCGATCACCGTTCATGACTCACACGGCAACGACGTCGTGTTCGCTCTGACTTCGGCGACGTCGATTCGCAAAGGCGACGTAACTGTCGCCGCGGCCGATCTCAAGGTCGGCGATCAGGTCCACGTCATGGCCACGTCGGCGAACAACGTCAACACAGCGCTGCAGATCGTGGTGCAGACTCCCGATGCGCAGAAGGAGCCCGGGCCCGAGCTCGAAATCGAAGGAATCATCACCGCCGCGTCGGCGACCGAGATCACCGTTCATGATTCGCACAATGCCGATGACGTCGTGGAACTGACTTCGACGACGATCATTCGCAAGGGCGAAACGACCGTCGCCGCGACTGATCTGAAAGTTGGCGAACGGGTTCACGTCAAGGCCACGTCGGCGAACAACGTCAACACCGCGGTGGAGGTGATCGTGCAGGACGAGCAGCAGCATCCGCTCGAGGTCACCGGGACCATCACGGCGGCGTCCTCCTCGTCGATCACCGTTCACGATGCTCAGGGCGCCGACGTCATTCTGATGCTGACCGCCGACACGATCATCAGCAAGGGCGGCACCACGCTCGCCGCCGGTGATCTGAAGGTAGGCGACCACGTCGAGGCCGAGGCGATCTTCGACGGTACGGTCAACAACGCCATCTCCATTCATGTGGATGGCTCCAGCGATAGCGGCCACGGTCACCACTGATTCGAATATGGCGGCGCCGGGTTGAGTACCGGCGCCGCCAGCATCTGTTGGGCGGACGATTCTTGTGCCGTAGCATTACGTAGCATTACGACCCGCTCGTTCTTGTGCCGATGAAAAAGCGTTGAAGCTTGATGTGGAGTTGCTTGACGAGGCCTAGGGGAGCGCCAGCTGCAACCGAATGGCATTGCCCACGAGCTCGAGATCCGGCGTGGCGAGAGTGCCAATCAGAGTCTGGAGGCGTTGTTTGCTGACCGTTGTCAGCTGATCAGCCATGGCTTAGCGCTGTTGGCCATTCAATGTGACGTATGCCTCGCTGGGATACAGGCGCTCGACATTGCTGGTCAGGGGAACAACCTGGACGCGGTTGAGGTGTTGATTGGAAGCGTCGTTACTTACGATTACGGCTGGGCGACGTTTCTGAATCTCGCCGCCTACGGACGGGTCGAAGTCGACCCACCAGACCTCACCGCGCTTCATCAGCGACATCGCGGAAGGTGCCTTCAGCCCACTCGTGAGCCTCGGCTTCCCTGGTTTCGTCGGCAGCCATGAGCCGGTAGGCTTCCGAAAGGTCGGCATGAATCACGTGGGGCCGTACCAGATCCTCGATGAACTGGCTAATGCGTTGCTGCCCAATGACTTGATGCAGGCCCTCGTACACTTCTTCGTCCACTGTGATCGTCAGGTCTCGGTTCATCTTTGTACAACGTCCTCTCCGTAGATGTTACGCCCGTGCGTTGCGACGTCAAGCGTTACACGTACTGCCCGGCGTCCACCCGCAGTACCTGACCGGTCATTCGTCGCCCGGCGCCCGCTAGGTAGACAACCGCCGCGGCGATGTCGTCGGGCTCGACGAGCTCGCCGAGGAGGGTTTCGTTGACGGCTTGTTGGCGGAGCGTGCCGGGAAGGGAGTCGGTCAAGGGGGTGCGCACCCATCCCGGTTCGATGACGTTTACGCGGATGCCGAAGCGGCCGGTCTCGCTGCTCACGCTTTTGGCCAGTCCGATCAGGCCGGCTTTGCTCGCCGCGTACGCCGACGCTCCGAATTTTCCGCGGGAGCCGTTGATCGATCCGATCAGAACGATGCTTCCTGCCGCGCCGCGGCGCATGACCGGGATGACGTGGCGCATCAGGTAGAAAGCGCCGCGCAGATTCACTTCCTGGACGATGTCCCATTCATCGATGCCGAGCTTCCAGACGACGGCGTCGCGCGTGATGCCGGCAGCATGAACGGCGACGTCGATGCGGCCGTGCGTGGTGGCGACTTTTTCGATTGCCTGCGCGACCGAGGTGTCGTTGCGCACGTCGCACGAGAGCCAGTCGCCGGTCGATGCCGGTGCGAGGTCGAGGCTGACGACCGTCGCGCCGGTGGCGCGCAGCGCGGACATGATGGCCAGGCCGATGCCGCCCGAGCCTCCGGTGACGACGGCAACTTCGCTCATTGTGCGCTCCCGCGTTTCAACATCTCATTCTCATGCCGCGCTCCTGCGCGCCAGAACATTGTGCCGGAACGCGCCCCAGAGCGCCGCGCCGATCGCGCCGGCGTAGATGGCGCGCGCATCGGTCACGATCTCCATCGCGAATTTCTCTTCGACCACCTTCTCCTGCAACGCCTTCGCCAGACCGGTGTCGGCAGAGAGTCCGCCGGTGATCGCGACTTTTCCTTCGGCGCCGATTGCGCGTAGCAGCTTGAGGTATCGCCCCGCCATCGAGACATGAATGCCTTTGAGGATGTCCTGCGTCTTGATGCCGCGGCTGACCATGTTGATCACGTCAGTCTCGGCGAGCACGGCGCAGATGCTGCTGACGAGCTCCGGGTCCGAGGCGCTGCACGAAAGCGGGCCGATGTCTTCGAGTGTGATGCCGAGGTAACGCGAGACGTTTTCGAGGAACTGGCCGGAGCCGGACGCGCACTGATTCGTCATGCGATAGGCCAGCACGCGGCTCTTCGCATCGAACTTCATCGCCCGCGCATGCAGCGCTCCGATGTCGAGTGCCGCCTCGGTTCCGGGCATCAGGAAGACGGCGCCGCGCGCGTGCGTGGTCATGCCGTAGAAGTGGCCGCGGCGGAAGTCGACCAGCTCCCCTTCGCCGGTGGTGGCGAGGTAGACGACGTCGCTCCGCTGCACGCCGGCGTCAGCGAGAACCGCTTCGTACGATTCTTCGATGACTTTGCGAAGCTCGCGGCGGCGGATGCGATCGGTGCGCAGCGCGATCGGTTCACCGTCGACGACTACGGCGCTCTTCACGCTGCTCGATCCGACGTCCATGCCTGCGGTGACGATCATGCTGCTGCTTTCCTTTCCGCGGCGCGCTGCGCGAAGAGGGCCGCGCCGAGGGAGCCGGTGTAGATCGAATCGGGCGAAGTGTTCAGCGTGCGCACGCCGTAGTTTTCCTGAATGAGATCGCGCAGCGCGGCGACGGCTGCCGGATTCCTGGCCACGCCGCCGGTGAAGGTGAGTTGATCGGTGATGCCGCCCGAACGCGCCAGAAGCGACATCGCCCGGAGGATGATCGCGCGGTGCAGCCCGGCCAGGATGTCTTCGCGTTTCTGCCCGAGCGAAAGCCGCTCGCGCAGCTCCGCGCCGGCGAAGACCGTGCAGGTACTGTTGATCTTCACGCGCGTCCGGCTCTCCTGCGCCAGCGGCCCGAGCTCATGCAGTGCGAGATTCATCTCATCGGCGATGTAGCCGAGGTAGCGGCCACACCCGGCGGCGCAACGGTCGTTCATCTGGAAGCTGGTGACGATCCCTGTGGCATCGACCTGGATTGCTTTCGTGTCCTGGCCGCCGATGTCGAGCACGGTGCGCGTCGCCGGAAACATCGCGTGTGCTCCGAGGCCGTGACAGAGGATCTCGCTGCGAATCTGTTCTTTCGGGAACGGGAGGCGTGCGCGTCCGTAACCGGTGCCGACGGTGGCGCGCTCGACGAGATCTTCGTTGCGTGCATCTTCGACCGCTTTGCGCAATTGCGCCGCGTCGCAGCTCAGATGCTCGGCCAACGTCGTTTCGAGCGCGGCGCCGATGTGGCGCTCGAAGGCGCGCTCGATGGGCAGATTCTCGACGGCGAGAATCGCGGCATCGAACACACCGCAGAGCACGTCGAAGGCGATTTCTTTCGGATCGGCGAGTTGTTCGGCGAGGTGCATGTAGTCGGCGGCGGCGAGGTCGCGGAAGAAGTCGCTCCTGCGCGTTGCGCCGGGCGCGAAGTGCTGCCGCGCCAGCGGCTCCATCCCGGCGTCGATCTCGTCGAGGCGCTCGCGAAGATCGCTGGCGTGCGCGCGGTGCTTCGGTCCGGCGGCGATCATCGCCATCGCTTCGCGCAGCCGGGCCAGCAACTCCAGATGCTGTTCCAGCTTGAGATTCCGCTCCAGCGCCGCGACCACGAAGGCATCCGCGCCGATGCTGCGCTCGACGAGCGTGAAGCGCGTCCGTACGAGCGCTTCTTCGCGCACGATGAGCGCGGCTACGTCGTAGTTGCTGCGGCTGTTCGTGATGCCGCGGCCGATGACCTGGCCGTCGCCGTCGAGGACGATTGCTTTCGTTGTAGTGGAGCCGAGGTCGATGCCGACGAAGACGTCGATCATGCTGTCACTCCGCGCTTCTGATCGAGCATCTGCAGATAGCTCTCGATCCGGTTCTTGATGTTGGCAGCGGAGAAGTAGCGCGGATCGACGAGGTCGTTCTCGATGAAGAGGCCCGGGACGCCGGTTCGCGTCTCCAGTTGCCGCAGCATCATCAGTTGTCCGACGCTGAACGAGTTGCAGCTCTTCACGCTGTTGACGAGGAAGCCGTCCGCTTCGTAATCGGCAATGTACTGCTCTAGCAGGTCGACGCGGGTCGGAAGCCCGAGGTTGGTGTAGCAACCGAGGCAGTAGTCGGCGAGCGTCTCCAGCGGGTGATCGGGATCGTGGCGGAAACCGCGATCGTACAAACCGCCAACCTTCGTATACGTGCTGGAGACGAAGACCGCGCCCTCGTCGTAGAACATCTTCCAGAACTCCCGAAAGCTCGTCCAGTTCGGAGGGCCTTCGACGACGAGGCGGTATTTCTCCTTCCCCATCGGACCTTCGGGAGTGACCGGCCCCTGCCTGTTGTCGAGCCGCTCCTGCACTTCCGCGCGCAAGGCGGTGTAGTAATCGACCGCGGCCTGCGTTCCGCGAAACGCGCTGAAGATCGGGCCGATGTAGTGGACGCCGCCGAAGTACGCATCGATCGGCGACGGTGTTTTCTTCGCGCTTTCCAGCGTCCACACCAGATCATCCTCGGCGGCTGCCGAGAGGCGCAGCATGTCGCGCAAGCGGTCCTCATCGAACTTTCGTCCGCTGACCTGCTCGAGCTTCGGGATGATCTCGCTGCGCATCTGCTGCACGACGTAATCGCGCTGATGCGGCTCGATGCGGCCGTTGGCCTGATACGGCACGTGCAGCATCGCCACCGGCACGTCGCCGTACTCTTCGCGCAGCAACTCGAACCATTTCAGAAAGGTGAAACAGCCGGTGTAGGAGAGGAGCAGCAGATCGGGTTTCGGCAGCTTCGTGCCCGTGGGGCTGATGTTCCCCTTCTTCAACATGCCGATGTCGCACTTGACGTATGTGCAGACGTCTTCGCTGTGGCCGTGCTTCTCCGCCTCGGCGATGTACTCGCCGGATTTCTTGCGCAGTCCTGATTGCAGCGCGTTGATCTCGGGAAGAACGGGAAGCAGACCGAACGAGCGAACGAGCTCGTTCAGATTTCCGGGCACGAACGTGTAGACCACCTTCTGTCCCTCATCGTGGGCCGACGCCAGCCGGTCGTAGTGGTCGGAGATCATCTGCTTCTGCAGAAGCATCGAGTCTTCTTTGCGAATGGCGCTCATGCTTCGCTCCACAGTCGAATCGAATCGGAGAATGTGCCGGCCTGCTCGCGGATCACAGCGAACTGCCCGGTGTCCTCGGCGAACTTGAACTCCGTATGCGGGATGCTGCTTCGATCGAGCGCGGCAACGAGCATCGGCTGATCGAGCAGCGCCGGATCGCAGAAGCTGGCCGCGGCGAAGATGACGCCCTCGGCGCGGTTGCGCTCGACGGAGTCGATCAGCCAGCGTCCGCGGTCGCCGTCGGGGGCGTAGCGCGAGGCGCTCATCGCGCTGTGATTCAGATACGCATCGACGAGTGCATCGAGCGGATCGCCGGTCGTGGCGACGTCATCCTGCAACCAGCGAAGGCCCAGGAGGAAATCGTCATCGACGACGTAACAGCCGGCGCGCTCGAGTGTCATCACCAGACCGTGCGGCGGCTGCTCGCAGAACATGCCGGCCAGAACGACGCGGCTGCGGTCCTGATCGCGCCGGCTGGTCTCGCCGGGAGCAAGAGCAAGGTACTCGCGCAGGAGCGACGTGTGCTCCTCGGGCGGCAAGACGTTCCCCGCGCGCAAAAGGTAATAGACCTCGGACATCGGAAAGATCCACGGCCGCTCGCTGCGTGCGCGATAAAGCTCGCGAATGACGCTGCGATTCTCGTTGTAGACCGCGATGCTCGCGCGCAGCGCCTCGTCGTCGATGGCGACGCAGGAGAGTTGCGCGAAATCGTGGCGCAGCGTTTCCAATTCGCGGCGCCAGAACCGGCCGCCGACCTCGGTATCGAAATTCTGCGGGACGTCGACGTAGTGCACGTAGCGGTCGGGAAAGATCATCGACCACATGCCCGACAGATTGCGGATGACGTCGCAGATCGACGGGAAAAGCATGCCGTCGAGCATGTCCAGCCGGTGCGACAGTGCCAGCTCGATCGTGCTGCGCGGGATGCGGCAGATGTAGCTCTGAAAGTAGGCGTCGCCGCGGATGATCTCCAGCTTGTCGCCGCCGCCCGTGATGCCGACGGCGAGCATGCCGGCCGCATGGATCAGCTCGCGCGGAACGTACGTCGGCATGTGGCCGATCGCCTTGCGCCCTGTGCGCGCCTTCCATGCGGTGACGACGGCGAAGTCGATATCCTCGAAGAGGTCTTTCGCGCGCTCAATGAGCGTGGCGAGCCCTTTTCCCTCTCGCTCCGCACCCCCAATCGAGCGCCCTTCGCCCCCGCGCTTTTCAGCGGGGGAGAAGGTGCCGAAGGCGGATGAGGGGGCTGCCACTCGCGCGTCACTCACACTTCCACCGTCTCCTTCGAAGCAGTAGGAACCCACGGCGCGATCTCCTCGATCAATTCCTCGCCCCATACCGCCCCTTCCGCCAGGCGTTGCCGCAGAAGGATGAAATCGACTTCGCGCTGCTGCTTCGTGCCGTGATGGAACGCGCGGAACCCCGCATTAGCCTCGGTCATCATGTTCAGCGACAGCCACGCGCGATTCGTCTCGCGATTGCGGTCCCAATGTTCGAGCTTGTGCTTGCGGAGACTCTCGATCGTCTTCGTCAGGCAATCGGGCATCGTGTAGAGAAGCTTCGTCGTCAGATCGGCGACCGCATCGTCGAGCAGCGTGAGATCGACCGTCCCTCGGGCCATCAACGCCTTCGCCGCATCGCGCTCCGGGCCGGTTTTCATTTGTCCGAAGATGGTGCGTCCGAATTCGTCGATGACGCGATGGGTGATGACGAGCGGGTTGGCGAGCCAGGCGCCGTCGACGCGGAGTGCGGGAACTATGGTCGTCAAACCGCCCAACCAGTAGAACTGATGCGCGCTCCAGTTCTGGCAGAGGGTGGCGCTGGCCATCGCGCGCTCGATGCCGACGAAAAGCGGAAGGAAGTCTGTGCTGCCGCCGTCGGGCGCCGATCCATGTTTCGGCCCGGCCTGACTGAAGATCGCCAGATCGCTGGCGATGGAAAAGTCGCAGGCCATGCCGAGCTCCTGGCCGCCGCCGACGCGCATTCCGTTCACGCGGCAGATCACCGGCTTGTCGCACTGCAGGATCGACGTGACGGCGTCGTTGAAGAGTCGCATGTACTGCCGGTATTCGCCCGGACGCCCCGCATACTCCTCGGCGTACTGACGCGTGTTGCCGCCGGTGCAGAATGCTGCCGTACCTGCACCGGTGAGGATCACGGCCACAGCGGCGCGATCGTTGCTGGCCTCGCGCAGGGCGAGGATCAACCCCTTCAGCATCGGCGTCGTGTAGCTGTTGAGCTCCTTCTGATTGTCGAGCGTGATCCAGACGTTGTGCAGGCCGCTGACGACATTACCGTCGCGGTCGAGCACGGAGCGGTGCGAAACGGCCACCGCCTGCGACACGAGGCCGGAAACGAGGTTGTGATCGTTCATGCAGTGGTCCTTTCGAATTCCGCGCTCACGACGTTTCGGGCGACGGCGGCCGGCGTGACGATGACGCGGCGGCGCAACTCGTGCCGCGATGCGGCGGCGAACAGCTCGGGCAGCTCGGCGAACGGGCGAATGTCGATGAACGGCGCGAGCTTCACTTTTCCTTCGAGCACGAGCGCCAGCGCATTCGGATAGTTCGACGGCGCGCAGCCCCAGTTGCCGCGAGCCGTAGCATCGAAGGCCATCAGATTCGAGAGCCGGATCTCAACTTTGTCTGGCGTGTAGCCGACGACGGCGAGCTGGCTGCCGAAATCAAGCAGCCCGAACGCGGTCTGCTGACCAGTCGTTGAGCCGCTCATCTCGAAGATCTTCGTGCCGATGCGTCCGCGTCCGCTCTCGCGCGCGAGCCCGCGGATCGAGCTCTTCATCGCCTTCAGCTCGAGCTGTTTCGGATTCATCGTCAGCGTCGCCCCATGCACGCTTGCCAGCGCAAGGCGGTCGTCGTCGACGTCGATGGCCACGACCGTCGCGCCGTACGCGGCCGCGATCTGCACGCCGAATCCTCCGATACCGCCGGCGCCGACGATGACGACCAGATCGTCTTCGTTGACCGAGGCGCGAAGCATCGCCGCATACGGTGTGGTCACGGCGTCGGCAACGACGGAGAGCATTTCCAGGGTGATGCCGTCGGGAAGATGATCGGGAACGGCGCAGAGTCCGCGCGCGGGAACGACGACGTGCGTGGCGAAGCCGCCGTCTCCATCATTTCCCGGCATGAACTGATTGCGGCAGATCGTCGGGCGCCCGGCAAGGCAGGCCTCGCAGGTATCGCACGGAATCACGGCCGGCACGATCACGCTGCGGCCGAGCCATGTCGCCGCGCGAGCACCCGCGTCGACGACCCGTCCGGAGATCTCATGCCCGAGGATGAGCGGGAGGGGGTGGCGGGTTGGGACGCCGCCGTACGCGAAGCCGACGTCTGTGTGACAGAGCCCGCAGCCCGCCACTTCGACGACGACTTCATCATCCGCCGCGCTCAGCGGCGCCATCTCGTCCAACCGAAACGGCCCACCGGGCGCCGTAAGCCGAAAACCAGAGATTCCCGAGATCGTCGTCATCGTCGCGTCGCTCCAATTCGATGGATTCGAAGCTAGGCGAGGGGACGGACTAAGAGGGGTGATTCGGGTCACCGGCGAGAGTGACGCGGACAGGGGCAGTGAACCGAATTGCTTATAACGTCGCCAACACGGCAGGGAAGCGTTCGCATGTCCAACTCGTCACGTCATACACTGGCACGCTCACTAAGCCGGCAAGGGGATTACATGCGTCGAATTCTCATTGGTTTCGTCTTTGCGCTGTCGGTGCACGCGGCCGTAGCAGGCGTGAACAAGGAGACCATCGAATCGGGAGGGCGCAAGCACGTCTGCTATGTGTATGCGCCTGAGCGATTGCCGGACGCTCCGGTGCCGCTTTTGATGCTCTTCCACGGCTCAGGGCGCGACGGGATGTCGCAAATCAACGAGTGGCGAACGCTTGCCGATCACGAGCGAATCCTGCTGGCAGCTCCCGACTCAGTGGACACACGCCAGTGGTCCATGTCGGACGACGGGCCCGATCTCTTTCGGGACACACTCGCGTTTGTGGCGAAGCAACACAAGATCGACTTAAGGCGGGTCTACGCGTTCGGGCACTCGGCAGGTGCTGCGTACATGCTGAGCATGGCGCCGCTCGAATCCAATTTCTTTGCGGCCATCGCAGTGCACGCTGGGGCGTTCAAGAACGCCGCGGCGTCGGGCATGCTGGAGCTGGCCCGAAGGAAGATCCCGATCTTTATCGTTATCGGGACGAGGGACCAGTTCTTCCCGATCGAAGACGTCCGCGCGACGCGCGAGGCGTTTGCCGGCGCCGGGTTTCCGATCGAGACTCGCGAGATCCCGAATCACGACCACGACTATTACCGCAGCTCGCGCGAGATCAACGGAATGGTCTGGACGTTCCTTTCTCCGAAGCACCTCGACGCGGATGCTCACTACACCGCGTATCGAATCGTGAAGGTTGGGGACAGAGTCAGCATCGAGCCAGTCGAGCCGTGAGGAGAGAGTGATCGAACTCACTAAGCTCTTGCGCTTCTGATGTCACAGAAATCTCCAAGCGATCCGCTGCCACCAAAAGAGGAACCGCCGTACGGGCGCGATCGATTTTCGCTCGCGCTCGAGCAGGCGTGAGGCCGGTTTGCGAAGCGCCGTTGTCCTTCGAGCCCATCGAAGTGGTTAAATCGAATCGACAACGATCCACTGATTCATGGAAGAGACATTGCCGGTCCTTGATCGACGCACGGGGCAACGCCACGCGGTGGCTTTGGGGCTCGTCCTTTTGTTTGCGGCGGCGATCCGGATCTACTGGAACGACGTCGAGCACTTCTTTCCGCGCTCGGACGAGGGGCTTTACCTCTACGAAACGCGGGTGCTCGTCGACGGGGGAGTTGCGGCTTATCCCGGCATGGTCGATGGGTATCTCGCCAATCCGGCGCGATGGCTTTATCCCCCTCCGCTTCGCTGGGGGTATCTCGGTGCGGCGGCCCTCCTCTGCAAACTGAGCGGCGAGATCAGTTTTCGGATGCTGGCCACGCTTTCGGCCATTGCCGGGCTGTTGTCGGTCTTGCTGACATACCTCATCGGCGCTGAAGTCATCGACCGGACGGGTGCGGTCATCGCTGCTGCGTTGTCGGCAACGTCTCCCCTGCAGTTGGCGCTAGGCCGGCGCGCGCTGGCCGACGAGTTGTTCTGCGTGATGTTTCTCGTCACGATCTTCCTGTTGCTCCGCTACCTGCGCGCGGAGCGGCCGCGAGAACGAGCGGCATGGCTGATCGGATGGGTGGCCGCGGCTACGTTGACGTTTGCGGTCAAAGAGCTGTTCCTGATGGTGTATCCGATCGTGCTGCTGTTCTGGTGGCTGCGCGCCGGGCGCCGCCTCACGCTGGGGAGCATCGTGATCTGGATACTGCCGCCGCTGCTGTTCGCCACGGTTTTCTCTCTGCTCTCGCGTAGCGTGATCAAGTTCTTTCAAATCGCCAGAATCCTCACCTCGGCGATGGACGCGTCATACGTGCATCAATTCCAGAGCGGCCCGCCGCAGCGAATCCTGATCGACTTCCTGGCAATCGCGCCCATCGTCACGGTAGCCACGATCGTTGCCGCGGCTTTCGTACTGCTGCGACGCGCGGAGCACGAAACTGGGGAGTGGCATCTGCTCCTTCTGCTGGCAGCAATCGCCGGCGCCCATGCGTTGCTGCCGTCGAAAAACCTGCGGTACATGATCGAGGCCGACTCGCTCGCGCGCATCCTGGCGGCATCGTTCTTCTGGCGGGAGATCCGAAACCGCGGATGGGGGACGATGGCTGCAGTAACGGGCCTCGCCATCAACGGCGCCGTCGAGTTGATGCTATTCATAACGATCTTCGTTCGGAGCGAAGTCTACGACCCGGTGACCGATGCGTTGCTTCGGGCGCTCGAGATGCTGCCGCGATAGTTTTTGACCACAGAGACACAGAGGACACAGAGAAAGACGACCTTCTCTGTGTCCTCTGTGTCTTTGTGGTGAAGAGCCGTTCACCCTTCCAGCGCGAACATAGCCAGCAACGGCCCCGGGTCGATCGTGTCGGGAACGACCAGCCGGATGCGGCCGGCATATTCGCGGAGAAGCTCGGCCACTCGCTCGAAGGCCTGGTTCTCCGCCTGAACGATTCGTTCGAGGTCGAGCACCAGACGTTCCTTCCGGCGGCGCAGGTTCTCCGCCAGTTCCGCGGCCAGTCGTTCGGCCCCGGCGACGCTGAGGCTGCCGGCAACGGAGACGCGGACCGTCGATCCCTGCCGCAACTCCACCTCAACGTGATGACCTTCTTCATCTGCGCCGCGCAGTTGGCGCCAGACGCGCGAAGAGAGCGGTTCGTCGGCGACGCGGAAGGTGCTCCGCGTGAGATGCGGGTGCTGAAAGAGTCCCATCTTCAGCGTCAATCCCGTCCAGGCGGCCAGCCCGAGGGCGGCAACGGATGAAATGCTCTCGCTCATAGTCGGAGCGCCGAGCACGGCATGGACCTTTGTTTCGAGCGCGGCAATCCTTTGCCGTGTTTCCCGTCCGCGCGCCAGAACCTTTCCGGCGAGGAAAATCGGATAGGCACGGCGGATCTCGAAGGCGAATCGTTCCGCTTTCCGGCGCAGGTTCGGGTTCTCCGAGTCTTTGAGACGGTGGTAGCCGAGGAGCCAGGTCTCGACAGAGCGGAACATCGAAGGTCCCAGGCGCCGCAGGTCTTCCGAGAAGCAGTGCTCCTGCGCGGTCTCGATCTCCGCGGGGCTCATCGACGGATGCGTCACCATGGCCTTGAAGCCGGTGCAGTTGCGATAGTAGGTCTGGCGATCATCGACGAGATCGCGGTGCAGACGATTCTCGCTCATGACCTGTTCGTAGAAGGGCGTCCCGGGTGTCGGGCCGTAAATGAGGAACTGCGAGAGGGTGGGGTGCAGGTCGAGCAGCCCGCTGAGCTCTTCTTCGATCACCTCGGGTGTCTGGTACGGAAGTCCGACGATCATCGAGGCGAGAACGCTGATGCCATGCTCCCGCAGCTCCCGAAATAGCTCGGCCACGGGCCGGCCCGTCTGCTTGGCGTATCCGGAACGCGTCCCTTCGTAGCCGATCCAGAGGCCGTCGATTCCCATTTCCAGGATCTCGGTGACCGTGTACTGGCTGATGGCCTTGATGCTGGCGAAGGCGAAGATCGAGAGCGCCTTGCCGCCGGCGACGACGCAGTCACGCAGCTCAAGGGCCCGACTGCGGTTGAGGAGGAAGTCCTCGTCCAGGATGACCATCGACATCTCCGGCTCGATCTCCTGATAGCGCTCGATCACGCGATAGATATCGCGGCCGGTGTCGAGAAGGCGGATGTGTTTTCTCTTGAAAAAGTGCGATGTGCAGCAGAAGTCGCAGCCGTTCGGGCAGCCGAGGCCGCCGAAAATCATGCCGGTGCGGGAGACTTCCCGGTTGAACACGCGAAGCCGGCTGATGACGACCGGATGCCGCTGCGGAGCTTCACGCTCGCCGAGGAGGCGCTGCATGAAGAGGGCTCCCTCTTCGCGGCAGATGAAGTCCGACCATGGCGCCAGCTCCTCATTGGATAGCACCGTGCCGTAGCCGCCGAGGATGATTTTCGAGTCGGGAGAGTAGCGTCGCACGAGCGCGGCTGCTTCTTTCATCCGGTGAAACGTCGACAGCACAAACGAGATCCCGACGTATTGGGGATGCTTGCGCAGTTCGGCAATCAGTTCGCGTCGGCTCGGGTAGTGGAGGACGGTGGTGGGCGCCTGAAGGTTCTCGGCGATGTACTCGAGCGAGAACTGCACGTGGTTTGCGCGCGGACTGAACAGACCCTGTTTCCTCGTGACTTGTCCGAAGAGCAACTCGTAACCAACGCTCGGCGCATCGCCGTAACGCTCTCCGAGCGGTCTGCATACACTGGTGAGAAGGATTCGACTCATGGGGGACTCCTGACGTGACGACTGCGGAGCGCGCATTGAAGCGTGCCTGCGCCACAGCAGAGCGTGCGGACGGTCACCGTCGAGTGTGCTGCGTCCCGCGCGAATCGTTTCGGAGATCAGGTCGTGCGGATTGCTCTGCATGCGGCATCGGCGGACCAACCCTGGCGCTAAGATCAGAGATCAGAGACAAACAGAGATCAGAGACAAACAACCTGATCTCTCGTTTCTTGTCTCTGATCTCTCGTCTCTGATCTCTGGTTCACAACAAAACGCGCGGCCCGTTGAAAGGGCCGCGCGTCGTTGGCAACTTCGTGGGTTGAATCAGAATCCGAACGAGTAGCCGAACTCCAGCTCGTACTCGTGCATCTTGAGCGCGATCTTCTGTCCGCCGGGCACTTCGAGCGGGTTCGGGCCGCTGACGGTCTTCGACGGCGCGTACATGAAGGCGACGTTGAAGCGGCCAGGTGTTCGCTCCATGGCTTTGCTGAAACCGAGGGTGATGTGTTGCTGGACGACGCCAGGGGCGAGGATGTTGAACAACACCTCGCTCTGCGGGATCGGCTGATCGGCTTTGGAGTAACCGGCTCGCAGCGTCCAGACTTCGTTGGCCTTCCACTGCATGCCGACCTTATAGACGTTAATGTCCTTCCATCCGAAGCCGGCGCCGCCATCGGCGCCCAACGGAGAGGTCATGAGATTGGGAAGCAGCGCGTTGCCGACCGATGCGACGTCGCTGTAGTGAATTCGCTGATAGTCGGCGGTGACGGTCAGCGGGTCATTGATCTTGTAAGCGACGCCGGCCGTTCCCGATGCCGGGATGTTGAAGCGGCCGTCCTGCGCAAAGAGCCCGCAGTACTTGCCGAACTTCGTCATCGTGATGGTCGGGCTATACGACGCGCCGAACGAAAGACGGGGTAGCACCTGGGCAAAATAGCCGGCCTTGATGCCGACACCATGCGACCACTTGTAGCCGTTGCCGGTCAGGCAGTCAGGATCGGACGAGAACGCGGCGAACGCTTCCAGGCCGCTGGCCTTGAAACGCTGTTCGGCGATCACGGCGCTGATTCCGAACGACTGGTTGTTCGTGATCTTGCGCGAGTAGGTGGTCGTGAGGAACACCTGCATCAGATCGACTCCTGTGTGATTCGATCCATAGAAGGTGTTCGTGCGGTAATCGGTGTTCATCCCGCCGTGGCCGGTGAAGTTCACCGTTAGTGCGCTGATTGGGCTGGGGCGGAAGTTGAAGCCTGCCGCCGGCATCGGGAAGTAGTTTGACTTGCTGGCCACCGTTCCCGGTGTCAGGCCGAACGTTCCGGGCATGCCGGACGGGTTGCCCGTGATCGTGTACTGGCGATCGGGGTTGAAGAGGGCCAGGGAGAACGAGTGCCCGCGATCGACGAATACGCCGAGGGCAGGATTGGTATCGGCGTCGAGTGCTTCCAGAGGGAGCGCTACGGTGGCGCCGGCCATGGCCTTGCTGCCCGTGCCGATGCCATGAAGGAAATAGCCGTTCGTGGCGAAGAGAGGTGACGCTGCCAGCAACGCCACGATGATGAGAAGCCGTTTCATGGTGATTCTCCTTTCTCAGATGAAGAGCAGTTGTGAGCCGGCGGCGTTGTCGAAGAAATCGATGACCGACAACACGCCGTCCACTTGCGGGATCAGGTCTGTCTGCTTGAGGTTGAACATCTCCATAGCCATGCGGCAGGCGTAGAACTTCGCGCCGCTGTCCTTGAGGATCTCGAGCATTTCGCGAATGGGAGGGATGTCGAGCTTCTCGATTCCGCGCTTCATGAATGCGCTGGCGAGCGACTCCATCCCGGGCAGGCCGCCGAGCATGGTGGGGATGGGAAATGCCGGGTTGCCGACAGTGGCGACGTGAAGATTGTCGAGCTTCTTCTCGGTAATGGCATCGAGGCCCCAGAACGTGAAGAAGATCGTGGCGTCAATGCCGCTCATACGCGCGCCGTTCGCGAGAATCAGCGCGGGATAAACCATGTCGAGGCTTCCCTTGGAGAGGATGATGCTGACCGCCTGAATGGGCGGCTTCGCCGTCATTTGCTTTTCCAGGTCTGCGATGTGAGGTTCGGTGTGAGGCTCGAGGATCGTCGTTGTCATGGTGTGCTCCCTTCAGATGCATCCTGTTGGTTTCGGCAGGCCGGCAATTCGCGCGGCGAGTTTTCCCGGACCTTTCGGGAAGAGCTCGTACAGCTCCTTCATCCCGACGCCGGAGAGCTTGGCAATGCGCCGGACGCCCGGCGGCTGACCTTCGCGGGCCGCGTCTTCGCGGCAGAAGGTGATGACTTGCCAGTGCTTCTCTTTGAGCGGAATCAGTCCGCTCTCTTTGGCGATCTCCTCCGCGACCGCGGGCGTCCACTGGGCGCTGTCGGAGAGGAACCCTTCCTCATTGACTGAGAGACTCTGTCCTGCATAAGTTCGAAGCGGCATTCCGGACCTCCTTTTCGTCACGACCGTGACATTCAGCATTGCGATCACGCCGGTTTGGGTGCGGGAATCAGCGCATGTTTTCCGGCCATCGACATGCGGTTCGAAACTGGAAATGGACGCGCCGGAAGAAGGATGTTCCAGTAGAGCCACCGAAACGCCAGCTTGCCGATGTGGTTGATGACGCTTTCTTTGAGCAAGGCCATCGGCCCGACCACCGGAAGCGGATACGTTCCGGGTAGCGGCTCGACGTCGTAGTTGAAGTCGATCAGGATCGCCTTCCGGTCGCCGGTCTCGATGGAGCAGTTCGTGTGGCCGTCGAACGAGTGCGATGGGCTCTCGCCGCGCGCCACCTGAACGAGGTTCTCGAGAAGGATCTCGCCCTCGAAGTGGGCCACCGACCCCGCTTTGGAGGCAGGGACATCGGTGGCGTCGCCGATCACGAAGATGTCTGAATGACCTTTGGCGAGGAGCGTCTGCTTGTCGGTCGGAACGAATCCTGAGTCGTTTCCGAGTGCCGAGGCCTCGATGAAGGCGGCGCCGGAGTGCGTTGGAATCGTAACCAGAAGGTCATACGAGATCTCGCGTTCATCCCACGAACGAAGGACATGTTTTTCGCTGTCGACGGCCCCGGCGTTGAACTCCGTCTCCAGGCGAATGCCATGCTCGTCGAGGATCGAGCCGAGTACGCGCGAGCACGCCGGTTTGGTGAATGCCGAATCGAGCGGCGTCGCATAAACGAGGTCCACGCGATCCCGGATACCGCGATTGCGGAAGTGCGCGTCCGCCAGGAAGAGAAACTCGAGAGGCGCAACAGGGCATTTGATGGGCATATCCACCACGTTCACAACCAGCCGCCCCTCGGTGAATGACGAAAGCGCCTGGCGGAGTTTCTTCGCACCCTGGAATGTGTAGAAATCAAAGGCGCGTTTTTGCCAGTCGCCCTCGAGCATTCCTTCGGTCAGGTCAGGGCGAATGCGGGAGCCGCTGGCGACCACCAGCAGGTCGTAAGGAACACGCGTCGAGCCTGCGATCACCTCTTTGCGATCGACGTCGACGGAGTCGATTCGTGCCTGAAGCCACTGAACCCTTTTTTGCAGCGTTTGAGCGCGCTTGCGCCACAGCTTCGACTCGTCATAGATGCCAAAGGGCAGGAACAGGAGACCGGGCTGGTAGAGGTGCTGGACGTCGGGATCGATCACCGTCACCGACCAATCTTTGGGCAGGCGTTTGGCAGCGCCGTTTGCCACAATCGTTCCGCCGGTGCCCGCGCCGAGGATTACCAGGTTCTTCATGTCATGCGACCTCCGGGGAGGAGAAAGAGCAGCCGCACTGCCATGAAGGGTATTCCGGCTATCGCATTTGAGGAGAGGCAGATAGCGGTGTGCGGGTGATCGCGGTCACTGTTCCAAACGGAACGTTTTGTTCAAACGTTCAAACGCCGTCCGCGAGGCCGCACTCGCGCATCTTCCGCCACAGGGTCGTGCGTCCGATGCCGAGCGCGTGTGCGGTCGCCTCGCGGTTCCAGTGGTGCTCCTCGAGGGCGGCGCGAAGCGATCTCGTTTCGCCGGCCTGTGAAGCGGTGGACGTCGCGCCCTCGGAAGATGTCTTCCGCGATGCGGGCGGACTCTCGAGAATCTCCTGCGGCAAGTCCTCGGGCTGTATCGTCTGGCCGCGGCCGACGGCGACGGCGTACTCGATGGCGTTTTCGAGCTCGCGCACATTGCCCGGCCACGAGTAGCGCAACATCGCCCGGATGGTGTCGGGAGAGAAGCGGAGCTCGCGTCCATGTTGCCCGGCTACGCGAACGAGAAGATGGCGGGCCAGCGGTTCGATGTCTTCGCGCCTTGCCCGCAACGGAGGGATCTCGATGGGAACCACGCGGAGACGGTAGAACAAATCCTCGCGAAACCGTCCCTCGTTGATGGCACGGCGCAGATCGACATTGGTCGCGGCGATGATGCGAACATCCGCTTTGCGCGTATGGCTGTCGCCGACGCGCTCGAACGTTTTCTCCTGCAGAAAGCGCAGGAACTTGACTTGGAGCTGCAGCGGAAGATCGCCGATTTCATCGAGAAATAGCGTCCCGCCCGACGCCAGCTCGACGCGTCCGATGCGGTCGCGAATCGCGCCGGTGAAGGCGCCGCGGACGTGCCCGAAAAGCTCGGCCTCGAGCAAATCGGCTGGAAGCGCTCCGCAGTTGACGGCGACGAAACGCGCCTCTTTGCGCGGCGAGTTCGCGTGGATGGCATGGGCCAGGACCTCTTTGCCGGTTCCGCTCTCGCCCGTGAGGAGAATAGTCGCGTCGCTGGTCTGGAGGTTGTCGATGAGATGGAACAGGCGAGTCATCGCCGACGAGCGGGCGATCATGCCGGCGAACCCCGTAGGCGAAGCAGTTCCCGTCGACGGGTCGTCCTCGGCCGGCCTCACGATGATGATGTACGCCACGTTGGGGTCGCAGATTCCGCGGTCGTCGTGCCGGAAAGGAGCGGCGCTGCACGAAACGAGTCGCGTCGTTCCATCCGGCAGCGCCATCGATGCGCGCCATCCTTCGCGCCGCTCGCCTCGCTCCATGGCATCGCGCAGAGCGCCATCGGCAGCGAACAACTCGCTGCCCAGGAGTTGCGCAACCGGATGGCCGAGGTACGAGCGCACCGCGTCGGCCCCGATCATCTCGCCGAGCCTTGCTGACGTGTGGACGACGCGGAATTCGCGATCGAGGCAAATCAGCGCGCGGCCGAGCGATTCCAATACGGCGCTCACGGCGATCAAAGCAGCCGCGCTCTCGCTACGCTCGCACCCGAGGATCTCGTCAGCCATCGATGACCAGCTTCGTCCCGGCGTGAAGGCGCACCGATGACCGTGAACACAACCGCACGTGACCGCTGTCACCCGGTACGATCTCCGCCGGTTCGCCTTCAGTTCCTTTGCCCGATGGCCTGCGCCGCGTGGCTCAGCGACATCCGGTCAGGTGAGATGATTACGCCGTGATCGGAATCGGCGGGTCATGACACCGCTGCTCTTCGTCCTCGTCGTCGCCGCGATCTCGTTCGGCGCGGGATTTCTTGGATCGCTGCTCGGGCTGGGCGGCGGGATGATCGTCGTTCCTGCGCTCACGCTGCTGCTGCACATCGACATCCGGCTGGCCATCGGTGCTTCGATCATCTCCGTGATTGCGACGTCGAGCGGTGCGGCTGCGGCGTATGTGCGCGACCGGCTCGCGAATCTGCGCGTGGCCATGTTCCTCGAGTTGGGCACAACCTCGGGGGCGATCACAGGCGCGTGGATTGCCGGGCTCCTCCACCCGCGCTGGCTCTACATTCTCTTCGGCTCGATCCTCGGCTACTCAGCGCTGGCGATGTTGCGCAGAAAGCGGCCGATACCGCATCCGCCACATGCACCGAGTGCCCTCGCGCACTGCCTCAACCTCGGCGGTTCGTACTTCGACGATGCGCACGGCGAAGAAGTCGTCTACGAGCCGGCGCGTCCAATGCTCGGACTCGGGCTCATGTACATCGCAGGAATCGTCAGCGGTCTTCTCGGCATCGGCTCGGGCGCGCTGAAGGTGCCGGCGATGGATCTGGCCATGGAGCTGCCGATCAAGGTTTCGACAGCGACCAGCAACTTCATGATCGGCGTTACGGCGGCCGCAAGCGCGGGACTCTACTTCTCTCGAGGACAGATCGATCCGTTCATCGCGGCGCCGGTCGCGATCGGGGTCGTCGCCGGCGCGTTCCTAGGGTCGAAGTTTCTGGCGAGGATCAGCCGCCGCGCCGTGCGGACCACGTTCGTCATCGTGCTGCTTCTCGTCTCGTTGCAGATGCTCGTGCGAGGTGTGTGGTGGTGAGCGAGCTCCAGAAGGAACCGCATTGGGTCGACATGGCCATCTCGCGCCTGCTGCGCGGCGGCGTCGTCATCAGCATCTCCGTGGTGATCGCCGGCCTGATTCTCACCTTCGTGCATCATCCCGCGTACTTCTCGTCGAAGCCGGCACTCGGCGAGCTCACGGCTGTGGCCGAGTCGTTCCCGCACAGCCTGGCCGATGTGTGGAAAGGGTTGACGCAGATGCGCGGCCAGGCGCTGGTAGCGTTCGGACTGCTCCTGCTGATCGCCACGCCCGTCGCGCGCGTCGGCCTCTCGATCATCATCTTCGCGATCGAAAAAGACCGGCTCTACGTCGGGATCACGGTGACAGTGCTACTGCTGTTGTTTGCGTCGTTCGTGCTCGGCGCGGCGGGATAAGAGCGAACAGTGATCTGAGTCGGCGCTTACACCTTCAGTACAGCGCCACCGTACCGAGCAAGTTGCGCGTCGGCGGTAACCAGAGTGACGCTTTCCGAGTAAGCCTGGGCGAGAAGCAGGCGGTCAAAAGGATCTTTATGCAACCGTGGCAAGCCGTCGACGTTAACGGCATGTTGTCCGGTTATCGGTAACTCGGTGTAACCGTTTTCGAGGAGATTGCGGCGCAGGAGCCGAGCCTCGACGCGGAAGTCCTCACGACCGAGGGTGTTCTTGATTGCGATCTCCCACAAGCTGGCGGCGCTGAAGAGCAATTCGTTGTCAGGATCATTGATTAATTTACGCGCCGCTGACGAAAGCCTCGTGGACTGACCAGCCGACCACAGCAGAATCTGGGTATCGAGAAGAAGTTTCACCCGTTAATCCCGAACAGCGTTTCGATCTCCTCTTGCCCCATGCGATCAAAATCCTCAGGCACGGCAATCTGGCCGGCCATGAAGTCGAGCCGCCGCGGAGCCGTTGGGGCATCCAACGCCACAACCTTGACCAAGGGTTTGCCTGCCTTTGCGATGATGAACGGCTCGCCATTGGCGGCTTGATCGACCAGCTTTGATAGCTGGGTCTTGGCTTCATGGATGTTTACGGTAACCATAAGTGTTTGTCCTCGACTAAGTTGATAGAACTAAGTCTCTCAAATCGTTGTTCCCTGCTCAACCGCGCATACGAAACAGCCGCCAGCTGATTCGTCACCTATGCGACGCCCCGAACCCTCCCCCTCACTCCGCAAACTTGAACGAGTCGAGCACTGCCGGCAGTTCGCCCTTTTTGCCTAGGTCCTCGGCGGCGCTGAGATCGGGGCAGAGGGACGAGCCCATCATCAGGAGGGTGACGCCTTTCGTGCCGTCCGCGTTCGGGAGCAGGATCACCCGCGTGTAGACGTTGACCTTCTTATCGTCGTCGCCGGTCGTCGAGGTGAACAGGCCTTCCCAACCATCGTAGGCACCAACCTTCGTCGCACCTTCGCCGACTTTCTTCAGATCGTGAAATTGCTGTTCGAACTGACTCTGGAACTGCGCGATCAATGTCGGGTAGAGCAACTGATTCTTCTCCGTGCTGCCGGCGGTGGAGAAGTAGCCGACGTTGAGGTTCTCGTACGTCTTGCCATCCACGGCGCGCTCGACCGTGACGAAGTTCGCTGCGTCGGGATCGGGCTTCAGAACCCACGTCTTCGGGTAACGAAACTCGAAGGCCGTGTAGTTTTCGGCCAGCTTGCCCGTCCGGCCTTCGCGTGTGTTGCGATAGACGACGGTATCGTCCGTCGATGATCCGCTGGTAAGGCTCGGCAGGTGCGAGCCGCCGGCGAAATACGCGGCCACAAACAGGATCAGCGCGAGGATGAAACTCAGGCAGCCGCATCCGGCGAGAACCCAGGGAGATTTTGGTGTGGCGGTCATCGGATCTGCCTCACAGTCGGTACTCGAACCGCGCCACGTCGCCGCCGAGAATCAGCGTGTCGCCCGGCGTGAGCCGCGCTTCGGTGATCGCCGCATTCGGATCGTTGAGGAAAGTGCCATTCGTCGAGCCCTGGTCGATGGCGACGACGACTCCTTCCTTCAAGCCGATCCAGAGATGGCGCTTCGAGATGCTCGGCGAATCGATGACGACCTGCGACGTGGAGCGGTCGCGTCCGATGTAGAAGCCGCTCGCGTCGATCGGAAAAACGCGGCCCGCCAGCGGCCCCGAGGTTCCGTGCAGCGCGCCGAAGAGCTGGCCGCGCCGCTGGTCGGTCATGACCGTTTTGTCGTCATCGACATGGCTGGGCGGTAGATAGGAGCCAGCCATCGGCTGAACGGGAGCGGCTGGCGCTGGTTGCGCCGGAACGGCAGGCATCGGCTGCATAGGAGCAGCGGCATTCACCGGAGAGGCAGGGACCGAAACTGGCTGCGCAACCCGCGGAGCTGGTGTTGGCTGCGGAACGTAAGGCGGGGGCGCAACGGCGGCGTTCGACCGGTTGCGGGACATGAAGAAGGCCACGATTGCCACGATGAAGAGGACGAACGCGAGCAGCAGGAACAGCACCCCAGCGACGATCAGCGCAACCATCATCGATCATCCTCGGTATTTCGGTTTTGGGCCAATGCTGCATGATAACGCGGTTGCGGAGTCTCGGTTTCGCGGTCGCGGGCGTGTTGTGGGTCAATTTGGACGGCT
Source organism: Thermoanaerobaculia bacterium (assembly GCA_035577085.1). GTDB lineage: Bacteria > Acidobacteriota > Thermoanaerobaculia > Gp7-AA8 > Gp7-AA8 > JADGNZ01. The sequence goes on along the minus strand of DATLVW010000804.1, from coordinate 1,696 downwards.
GATTCGTGGTCGCCGAGTAAAGGCAACCACCGAGACACAGAGAACACATGAGGAGATCTCTGTGACCTCTGTGCCTCGGTGGTGACCGATTTTTCAAATTGACCTACTACCGCGAGGGGGATCCGTCACTCGACACGCCATGATTTACTAATGACGTGGGCATTGCCCCCGTCATCCCGTTCAACACCATTCCGCTGCTGGCGGGCATCCGGCCCGCGGACCGCGGCGCGCTGGAGCCGCTCTGCCTCATGCGCCGGTACGAGAAAGGGGAAACGATCTTCTACGAGTCGGAGCCGGCGGAGCGCATCCACTTCGTTGTGGCCGGGCGCGTCAAGATCGTCAAAGCGACCGGGGCGCGGGAGATCATTCTGGAGATCCTTGGACCTGGTGAGCCGGTGGGCGCAGTCGCCGTCTTCGAGCGCAGAGCCTTTCCAGCCACCGCGGTGGTGATGGAAGACTCGACGATCCTGTCGATCCCTGAACGCGAGTTCTTCCAGCTCCTGGAGTCGCGGCCCGAGATGACTCGTCATCTCCTCAGTGGTCTGACCATGCGCTTGATGATGATGAACAAGCGCCTCGCGGACATGACCGGCTCGGTCGAGGTGCGCGCGGCAAGGCTATTCATCACGCTTAGCGAGCGAATGGGCATTCCGCGCGAGGAACAGAGCTTCATTCCGCTGGCGCTGTCCCGGCAGGAGCTCGCCGATCTGCTCGGAACTACTCTGGAGACGACGATCCGTCTCATGAGCCGCTGGCAGAAAGAGAATCTCGTGTTGACCGAGCGCGAGGGCTTCGTGGTGCCGAGCGTGCAAGCGCTGCGTGCTCTCGAGCCGTAAGGTCGCGATCGCTTCCCGTGAGACAGCGGCCTATGACATCCGTCATGGCATCGACGATCGCCGAGCATATGCTGGCATCAGGAGGCCGGCATGTTCGGTCGTGTGGGCAGGGAACGAGTGGTGGGGGCAGCGTGGGGAACGCTCTTCACCTCGATCCTTGCGATCCTGATCGTCGTCGGCTCGCGCAACCTCCAGCACTTCGACGCGGCGCTGGTCGGTTACACCTTCGCCGTCCTCTTTGCGACGTTCGCGATCACCTACCGCTATGCGATGTGGTTGCTGCGGCCGCCCACGAAACGCTACTGGAATCGCGGCTGGCAGCTCTTCTTCAGCCGGCGCTACTTCGTCGCCAACGTCGGCAACTGGTTTCGCCGGGTCACGGCGGACTTTGCTCTCAACCGTTTCATCTTCAAGCGGAATCAGAGCCGTGGCGTCGCGCACTTCTTCATCATGTGGGGCTGCATCCTGGCGTTCGCGATCACGTTTCCGCTCGTCTTCGGCTGGATTCATTTCGAGACGCTGCCGGGTGACCTCGACTCGTACCGCACGTTCGTTTTTGGCTTCGCCACGACGTCGTTCAAGATCCATTCGGCCGTTGCCTTCCTGATCTTTCATGGCCTGGTGTGGTCGGCATTCATGGTGATCGCCGGGGTGATGCTGGCGATGCGCCGGCGGATGCTGGACCACGGAGCGGCGGCGCTGCAGCGATTCGCTGAAGATTTTCTGCCGCTCGTGCTTCTCTTCGCGATCAGCATCACCGGGTTGCTGCTCACGGCGAGCTACACGTGGATGCAGGGCTACGGCTACGACTTTCTCGCGCTGCTGCACGCGATCACCGTCATCTTCACGCTGCTCTATCT